>DASUQG010000207.1:0-5272 GCA_036280695.1 Thermoleophilaceae bacterium | reverse complement strand
GCGCGCACCGCGCTGGTGGGCCGGACGGCCGCGGGACTGGACGAGGCGGAGCAGGAGCGCCTCACGAGCGCTCGCGCAATCCTCGGCGACGTGAGCGACCGCAGCCTGCTCGAGCAGGCGCTCTACCTCGACACCCACATGTTCCTGCCGGACGGGATCCTGCTCTGCAACGACAAGATGTCGATGGCCGCCGGCCTCGAGCTGCGCGTGCCGTTCCTCGACCTCGAGCTGATGCGCTTCGTGGAGCGCATCCCGGCCACGCGGCGCGTGCGCCCCCGCCAGCCGAAGCGCCTGCACAAGCAGGCGATGTCGACGCTGCTCCCGCCGGAGATCGTGAACCGCAAAAAGCACGGCTTCGCCACGCCGTATGACGACTGGCTGCGCGCGTCGCTCGGCCGCGAGGTGGAGAGCCGCTACTCGCAGGGCTCGCCGCTCGCCGAGCTGATCGACCCGGCGGCCGCGTCGCGGCTCGTGGACGAGCACCGGCGCGGCCGGGCCGACCATAAGGCCATCCTCTACTGCCTGCTCGAGCTCTCCGAGTGGCACGCGGCGTTCGTCGAGGCGCGCGAGCCCGCGCCGGCCTGATGCAGCGACTCCTGTACGTGCACAGCCGCAAGGCGAGCTTCGTCGCGATCGACCGCGACATCCTCGCCGAGCGCTACGAGGTCGAGGACCTCTACCAGCCGGGCCGCCTGCCCAACCCGGCCAAGGTGCTGCGCGGCGTCCTGCGCGCCGACGTGGTCTTCGGCTGGTTCGCCTCCTGGCACACGTTCTTCCCGATCACGCTCGCCTGGCTGCTGCGCAAGCCCTCGGTTCTCGTCATCGGCGGCTTCGACACGGCGAACATGCCCGACATCGGCTACGGCTACCAGCAGGGCGGCCTGCGCCGGCTCGCGAGCCGCTGGATCATGCGCCGCGCCCGCCGGCTCGTGACCAACTCCGAGTACAGCCTCAGCGAGATCGAGCGCAACACGCCGATCCCGCCCGAGCGCGTGACCGTGATCCCGCACGGCGTGCCCGACCCCTTCGGCGAGGCGCCCGCTGTCAAGGAGCGCGAGGCGCTCACCGTCGGCGCGATCGATCACACGACGCTCGTGCAGAAGGGCCAGCTTCCCTTCGTGGAGGCGGCGAGGGCGCTGCCGGACGTGCGCTTCACGTTCGCCGGGAAGTGGCTCGACGGCGCCGTCGAGGAGCTGCGCGCCCGGGCGGGGGACAACGTCGCCTTCACGGGCTGGCTCTCGGACGAGGACCTGCACGCCGCCTACCGGCGCGCCGCCGTGTACGTGCAGGCCTCCCGCCACGAGGGCTTCGGGCTCGCGGTGGCGGAGGCGATGCTCGCGGGCTGCGTGCCCGTGGTGATGAACGTGACAGCGATGCCCGAGGTGGTGGGCGATGCGGGCGTCCTGATCGAGTCGCAGGAGCCCGACGCCGTGGCAGCCGGGGTGCGCCGCGCGCTCGAGCTCGGCCCCGACGCCGCCCGGCGCGCGCGCGAGCGCATCCTCACGGCGTTCCCGATGGAGCGCCGTCACGACGGCATCCTGCGGGTGGTGCAAGATGCGCTCGATGGCTGACCTGCGCACCTGGCGCGACCTGCGCCGGAAGCGCCGCGAGCGCGACGCGATGCTGCTCGACCTCGGCGCCCTCGTCTACGAGCTGCACCGGCAGGGCCAGCGGGCGCCGGACCTGCTCCAGGACAAGGCGATCGAGCTGGGGAGGGTCGACCGCGAGGTGCGCGCGCTCGAGGACGCGCTCGAAGGGCAGTGACCGAGGAGTCCTGCCCGAACTGCGGCGAGCCCGTCGAGCGCCGCCAGCTCGTGTGCCTGAACTGCGGCGCCCGCGTGGCGCTCGAAGAGCGCACCTCCTGGGCGCGCGAGCCGGTCACCGCGCTGGCGACCGCGCTCGTAGTCGTGATCGTGATCGGTGCCGGCCTGTTCGGCTTCGCGATCTCCGAGCTCACGAGCGACGACGGTGACGGCGGCGGCGATGGCGCCTCGCGGCAGGCGGCCAGCGAGGGACCTGCGGTCGTGTCGGGCGGCGAGCAACCCACGCGCACGGCGGAGGAAGCGCCGGCCGTCACCGAGACGGTGCCCGCGGAGGAGAGCCCCGGCAGCGTGCCCGGCTGGCCCAAGGGCGTGACCGCTCACACGGTCGTGCTCGTGACCTCCAGCGACCGCGCCGCGGCCCTCAGGGTGGCGAAGGAGGCGCGCGGCACCGGCCTCGAGGCCGGCCTGATGCGCTCCGACCCATACGACCTCGGCAGCGGGCTATGGATCGTCTTCTCGGGCCGCTTCACCACGCCCGAGGGCGCGCAGGCCCAGGCGGCGCAGCTGGACGAGCGCTACCCGGGCGCGTACCCCCAGCTCATTCAGAGATCCCAGTAGCGACCGAGCACGTCGGCGGCGTCCTCGGCCAGCGGGTGGCGCGCCGCGTCCGGCGGCAGCGCCCCGCCGCCCAGGGCGGCCATCGTCTCCGCGACCGAGTCGGCGAGCGCGGCCAGGTCGTACCCGCCCTCCAGCACCGCACCCACCGGGGCGCCGAGCTCCAGCCCGAGCGCCCGCATACGGCTCGACATCCCGGCGAACGAGGCCGTGTCGAGCGTGAGCCCGCCGAGCGGGTCGTGGCGATGCGCGTCGTAGCCCGCCGAGATCAGGATGAGGTCGGGGCGGTACTGGCGCCCGACAGGCGTCACGACGTGCTCGATCAGCGACAGGAAGGCAGCCTCGCCCGTCCCTGCCGGCACCGGCAGGTTGATCGAGTAGCCCTCGCCCTCCCCCTCCCCGACGTCGTCGAGCGCGCCAGTGCCGGGCCAGAACGGGAACTGGTGGATGCTCACGAACAGCAGGTCGCGCGAGTCGTGAAAGATCGTGTTGGTGCCGTTGCCGTGGTGTACGTCCCAGTCGAGCACGAGCACGCGCTCGGCGCCGAGCGAGTCGAGCGCGTGGCGGGCCGCGATGGCCACGTTCGCGAACAGGCAGAAGCCCATCGCGGTGGCCCACTCGGCGTGGTGGCCGGGAGGCCGAAGCGCTGAGAAGCCGGCGCGCTCGGCTCCGCTCAGCAGCGACTCCACCAGCGCGCAGGCACCACCCGCCGCCCGCAGCGCCGCCTCGTAGCTTCCTGGGCTGGTGGGGGTGTCCATGTCGAACGGGGCGCCGCGCTCGCTCATCTCGCGGACCTTCTCGACGTACTCGGGCGGGTGCACCCGCAGGAGCTGCTCCTCGCTCGCCGCCGGCGCCTCGCGCGGCTCCCACCCGAGCCACTCGCGGCTCTCGAGCTCGGCCTCGATCGCGCGGATGCGATCCGCGCGCTCCGGGTGGCCGTGCCCGGTGTCGTGCTCGAGCGAGGCCGGGTGGCGGAAGAACGGCGGCATGAGCGCCGGTACGGTACCTGCGCGCCGTGGACGAGCCCCTCCGCACCGACGTCGCAGTGGTTGGAGCCGGCGCGGCCGGTCTCTACGCCGCGCTCATAGCGGCCGACCAGGGCGCGAGCGTCGCGCTCGTGAGCCGCTCGCCGCTCGCGCAGACGGCCAGCTACTGGGCGCAGGGCGGGATCGCCGCGGCGCTGGCGGAGGGCGACTCGCCCTCGCAGCACGCCGACGACACGCTCGCCGCGGGCCGCGACGCCGCCCGTGCCAGCGCCGTGCGCGTGCTGTGCCAGGAATCGCCCGAGCGGGTGCGCGACCTTCAGAGGCTGGGCGTGCAGTTCGACGCCGACCGCGGCGGCAACCTCGCGCTCGGCCTCGAGGGCGGGCACTCTCAGCGCAGGGTCGTGCACGCCGGCGGCGCCGCCACCGGGCGGCGCATCACGCGCGCGCTGTCGGCCCTGGCGGCCACGCACGAGCGCATTCGGGTGCTGGAGCCACTCGCCGCGACCCAGGTCGCGAGCCAGGAAGGCCGGGCCGCCTGGCTCACGCTGCGGCCACGCGACGGGGACCCGCTGGCGCTCTCCGCGCGCGCGGTGATCCTCGCCACCGGCGGCACCGCGGCGTTGTGGGAGCGCACAACCAACCCGCGCGGCGCCGTGGGCTCGGGCCTCAGCCTCGCGAGCGAGGCGGGTGCCGTGCTGGCCGACCTCGAGTTCATGCAGTTCCACCCGACCGCGCTGCGGCTCGACGGCCCACGCGACGGCTTCCTCGTGACGGAGGCGGTGCGCGGCGAGGGGGCGACTCTCGTGAACGCGGACGGCGAGCGCTTCGTGGACGAGCTGGCGCCCCGCGACGAGGTGGCGCTCGCCATCGAGGCCGAGCTGCGGCGCAGCGGCGAGCAGGCGGTCCACCTGGACATGCGCGCCGTGGACGTGGAGCGCTTCCCCAACATCGCGGCCGCACTCGCGGAGGTCGGCCTCGACCCCACCCGCGACCTCCTGCCGGTGGCCCCGGCCGCGCACTACACGATGGGCGGGATCGCCACCGACCTCGACGGGCGCTCGTCGCTGCGCGGGCTGTACGCCGTGGGCGAGTGCGCGTGCACCGGCCTTCACGGCGCCAACCGGCTGGCCTCGAACTCGCTGGCCGAATGCCTCGTGTTCGGGCGCCGGGCGGCGCTCGCGGCCACGGCCGAGGCCGCCCTCACCCGCGTCCGGCTCAGCCCCTCGCCGGAGGCGCCGGCGCCGCCGAGCGACGCCACCCGCGCCGCGCTCTGGCGCCACGCCGGCCTGCGCCGCGACGCCCCCGGACTGCGCGAGCTGCTCGACGACCCCTATCCGCTGGCTCGGCTGATCGGCGCCGCGTGCCTGGCGCGCCAGGAGAGCCGCGGAGCGCACCAGCGCACCGACCACCCGAACACCGACCGCTCGCTCGACCTGATGCATACGCTGGTGGGCAGGGACGCCGCACCCGGCTTCGAGCGATGGCAGTAACCACAGACACCCTCTTCCGCGAGGCGATGACGCACCTGGCCTCGGGCGTGGCCGTGATCACCGCGCGTCGCGCCGACGGCGGCCCGTGCGGCATCGCCGCCACCTCGCTCACCTCCTACAGCGCGCACCCCCCGGCGCTCCTGGTGTCCGTCTGGCACGGCTCGCGCTGCCACGACGCTCTGGCCGGCAGCGATCATTTCGGCGTGCACCTCCTCAAGAGCGACGAGCTGTCCCTGGCACAGCGCTTCGCCGACCGCGAGATGGAGCCCGCCGACAAGTTCTCCGGGGTCGAGTGGAGCTGGGACGACGACGTGCCCGAGCTGGCCGGGACGCTCGCCTACCTCCGCTGCGAGCGCGCGGACAACTTCGTGAAGTACGACCACACGATCCTGATCGGCGACCTCGAGGGAGGCCGCCT
>DASUQG010000206.1:0-7983 GCA_036280695.1 Thermoleophilaceae bacterium | reverse complement strand
CGCGCGAGGCGGCGGCCACCACCACGGACCGAGTGCGTCGTACCACCGCCACGGTTCGCGTCCCGTACGAGCCGCTTCCGGCGATCACGCCGCCGGAGCCCGAGGACCGCGAGCCCGTGGTGCGGGCGACGCACGTGGAGGTCCCGGCACCGGAGGAGGACGAGTTCCAGGACTTCGAGCCGCAGTACGAGGACACGGAGCCGGAAGCCGAGCCCGAGCCCGAGCTGGAGCCGGAGGAGGCCGATGCCGAGGTCGAGCTCACGCCGATGGGCAACCGCCGCTCGCCGGTCACCGAGTCCGACGACATCGACTACCGCATGCCGAAGCTGTCCTTCCTCAAGCGATCCACCGGGGCGCAGAAGCTCGACACGAAGGGAATCGAGCGGATCGGGGCGCAGCTCGTGGAGGCGCTCAGCCACTTCAACGTGGAGGCGCGGCTGATCGGGACCGTGAGCGGCCCGCACGTGACCCGCTACGAGCTGCGCCTCGCGCCCGGGATCAAGATGTCGAAGGTCGCGACCCTGAAGGACGACCTCGCGTACGCGCTCGCCGCCGAGCAGGTGCGCATCCTCGCGCCGATTCCCGGCAAGCAGGCCGTCGGCGTGGAGGTTCCGAACCGCGTGCGGACGATGGTGCATCTCGGCGACGTCTTCCAGGACGCGCCGAAGGGCTGGTCGCCGCTGTCGGTCTGGCTCGGCAAGGACATCGCGGGCAAGGCGATCGGCACCGATCTGGCCAAGCAGCCGCACATCCTGATCGCGGGAACCACCGGCTCGGGCAAGTCGGGCTGCGTGAACTCGATGCTGTCGAGCGTGCTCCTGCACGCGTCGCCGAACGAGGTGCGCGTGGTTCTCGTGGACCCCAAGCGCGTGGAGCTGAACCACTACGAGGGGATCCCGCACCTCCTCACCCCGGTCGTCACCTCGCCGCGCCTCGCCGCGAACGTGCTCAGCAACCTGATCAAGGAGATGGAGGAGCGCTACGGGGTGATGAGCCGCTCGAAGACGCGCAACCTCGTGGAGCTGAACCGCGTCCGCGAGCGCTCGGGCGAGGCCCCGCTGCCGTACATCCTGTGCGTGATCGACGAGCTCGCCGACCTGATGATGGTGGCGCCCGCCGACGTGGAGGACTCGATCATCCGCCTGGCGCAGAAGTCGCGCGCCGTGGGGATCCATCTCGTGCTGGCCACGCAGCGCCCGAGCGCCGACGTGATCACCGGCATGATCAAGGCGAACGTGCCGGCGCGCATCGCCTTCGCGGTCTCCTCGCAGACCGACTCGCGTGTGATTCTGGACCAGAACGGCGCGGAGTCGCTGCTCGGCCAGGGCGACATGCTCTTCCGCCCGGCCGGCGAGTCGCGCACGGCGCGCATCCAGGGGGCGTTCATCGCGGAGGAGGAGATCGCGCGGCTCACGGACCACTGGCGCCGTCAGGGCGAGCCGGAGCTCCAGGAGGAGCTGCTCGAGGCCGTGGAGCCCGAGGAGGGCGCGGACGGCCCGGACGGGGACTTCGACCCGGATCAGGACGACCTGCTGGCCGACGCCATCGCGACCGTCGTCCAGATGGGCACCGCCTCCACGTCGATGCTCCAGCGCCGCATGCGCGTGGGCTACACCCGCGCGGGCCGGCTCATCGACATGATGGAGCGGCGCGGCGTGATCTCGGGCTACGAGGGCTCGAAGGCGCGCCAGGTGCTGATCACCGAGGCGGATCTCCCGCGCGTGCTCGAGGCGCTCAGCGAGCCTGCGGTCGGCGCTCCTGTCGAGGACTAAAAGCATGGCGGCGCACCGGGCGCCGCCCGGTGCTTGCCCCACTGCGCCTTTCGTCAGAATGCGGGGCCGATGCCGAGCATTGGCGAAACGCTGCGCGAGGCACGGATGCGGCAACGGCTCGACATTGCGGACGTCGAGGACCGCACCAAGATCCGAGCGAAGTACCTGCGTGCTCTCGAGAACGAGGAGTTCGGCATGCTGCCCGGACCCACGTTCGTCAAGACGTTCCTGCGCACGTACGCGGAGATGCTCGGGCTCGATCCGCACGTGCTCGTGGAGGAGTACCGGGCGAGCTTCGACCACGAGGACGAGATCGAGCAGCCGTTCGGGCCGCCGGCGGTGGCCGGGCGCGACCGGCGCCACGGGCCGCGGCTCGGGCCTGGATCGCTGGTGCTGCTCGTGCTCGTCGGGATCGTGGCCGCGCTGGTGGCGATCGGCCTGGCCAGTGACGACGGCGGCGGCGCGGACCAGGCGTCGGCGCCGGAGACCACCAGGTCGGAGACGAAGGAGCGGACCAAGCCGAAGCCCCCGCCGCCGCGCCGCGTGGCAGTGCGTGTGGCGCCCGCCACGCCGACCTACGTGTGCGTGGACCGAGGGCCCGGCACGCCCGTGGTCTTCGAGGACGTGATCGAGAGCCCCCAGAGGTTCCGGGGCAAGCGCATCCGCGTGAACCTCGGCAAGCGCGACGTCCAGCTCACGGTGAACGGCAAGCAGGTGCAGGTCACGCCCGGCCCGGACCCGGTGGGCTTCGCGTTCACGCCGCGGGGGAGGCGCGAGCTCCCGAGCGGCGAGCGTCCGTGTGCGTAGTGTCATAGGCCTTGAGCGCGAGAGCCGGCATCGTCGTAACCGGCACCGAGGTGCTGACCGGGCGGATCCAGGATCGAAACGGCCCCTGGATCTCGGACCGACTGCTCGAGCTGGGCGTGGAGCTGGCGCACATCACCATCTGCGGCGACCGCCCTGAGGACATCGAGGCGCAGCTGCGCTTCATGGCGGACCAGGGCGTGGACCTGATCGTCACGAGCGGAGGCCTCGGCCCGACCGCGGACGACATGACGGTCGAGATGGTCGCGCGCTTCTGCGAACGCGAGCTGCTGCTGGACGAGGAGCTCGAGGAGAAGATTGCCGGCATCCTGAAGCCGCTGATGGCGCGCTTCAGCCACTGGGACTTCGACGCGGTGCGCGCCGCGAATCGCAAGCAGGCGCTGGTGCCGGAGGGGTCGTTCATCATCGATCCGGTGGGCACGGCGCCGGGCGTCGTGGTGCCCGGCAAGCCGACCGTGGTGGTGCTGCCCGGCCCGCCGCGCGAGCTCCAGCCGATGTGGCGCACCGCCGTGAGCACGGACGCCGTGTGCGAGGCGATCGCGGGGCGCACGACCTACCGGCAGGACACGGTGAGGATGTTCGGGCTGCCGGAGTCGGGACTCGCGGACACGCTGCGCGACGCCGAGGAAGGGATCGCGGGCTTCGACTCCCTCGAGATCACCACCTGTCTGCGCCGGGGCGAGATCGAGATGGTCACTCGCTACGAGCCTGAGGTGGCGGACGTCTATGCCCAGCTTGTGGAGCTGGTCCGCGAGCGCCACGGGCGCGAGATTTTCTCCGAGGACGGCTCGCGCGTGGACGATCTGGTGGCGCAGCTGCTGGCGGGGCGCCGGGTGGCCACCGCCGAGTCGTGCACCGCGGGGCTGCTCGCGGCGCGGCTCACCGAGCGCCCCGGGTCATCCGCCTACGTTGCCGGCGGCGTTGTGGCCTACGCGAACCAGGCCAAGGTCGAGCTGCTCGACGTGGACCCCCGGCTGATCGAGGAGCACGGCGCCGTGTCAGAGCCCGTCGCCGAGGCGATGGCGGAGGGGGCCCTGAAGCGCTTCGAGGCCGACACGGCTGTGGCCATCACCGGCATCGCGGGCCCGGACGGCGGCAGCGAGGAGAAGCCCGTCGGCACCGTCTGCTGGAGCGTGCAGCTCGCGGACGGGCGCTCGACCACGCGAACCGTTCGCCTGCCTGGGGACAGGACGGACATCCGCGACCGCTCCACGACGGTCGCCATGCACCTGCTGCGGCGGATCCTGTCCGAGTGAGCGGCCCGCGGGCACGGCTGTTCCTGGCGCTGGACCTGCCCGAGCCAGCGCGCGCCTCGATCGCCTCGTGGCGGGACATGCTCGTCTCCGCGCGCCGGGACCTTCGCCCGGTCCGGCCCGAGGCGCTGCACGTGACGCTCGTGTTCCTCGCCTGGCAGGACGAGTCCGCCGCCCCGCGAATCGCCGAAGCCGCGTTCGGGGCGCTGCCCGCGGGGCCACCGCCGCGACTGACCGCGGCGGGCGTCCGCTCGCTGCCTCCGCGTAACCCACGCCTGTTCGCGCTCGATCTGGAGGACGAGGATGGACAGGCCAGCGCCCTGCAGGCGGCGGCCTCGGCCGCGCTCGAGGCCGGCGGCTGGTATCGCCCCGAGAAGCGCCCCTTCTGGCCGCACCTGACGCTGGCGCGGGTGAAGCGTGGCGAGCGCCGCGTGGCGCCGCTGCCAGAGGATCCGCCCCCGCCGCGCGAGCAGTTCGAGGCGCCCGTGGTGACCCTGTACCGCTCGACGCTGCGGCCTCAGGGGGCGCTCTACGAGCCGCTGGCGCGTACCGTCATGGTGGATGCCGGCGATCCCGCTTCCCAGCCCACCCCTGACTGACGGCCACATCTCGCTGCGCCCGTGGGAGCGCCGCGACGCCCCGGCGGTCACAGCCGCGTGCCAGGACCCCGAGATACCGCGCTGGACCGTGGTGCCGCACAGCTACACCGAGCGCCACGCGCGCGAGTTCATAAGCGGTACCGCCGTCGATCTCGCGAATGGGCGCGAACTGGCGCTCGCCGTCGTTGACGCGGAGGACCGCCTGCTGGGGGCGCTCGGGATCTCTAACTTCGACTGGGGCGACCTGAAGGCGGAGATCGGCTACTGGATCGCGGCGGACGCGCGCCGCCGCGGGGTCGGCACGAAGGCCACGCGGATGCTGGCGGTGTGGGCGCTCACCCGGCTGGGTCTCGAACGGATCGAGCTGCTGGCGAACCCGCAGAACGAGCCATCCCTGCGGCTGGCCGAGCGGGCGGGCTTCACGCGCGAGGGGATGCTGCGCCGCTACCGCCGCCGCCACGGCGTCCCCGAGGACCTCGTGATGTTCTCGCTGCTGGCCGAGGACCTCCCGGACGGGGCCAGGCCCGCGTAAGCGGCGTAGGCTGCGCGCATGGAGCAGCGCGTCAGCCTGATCACGCTCGGGGTGCGCGACCTCGCACGGGCGAGGGCGTTCTACGAGGCGCTCGGGTGGACCACCAGGGCGGGTCCCGATGACGACGTCGTCTTCTTCCCGGCGGGCGGGATGGTCGTGGCGCTGTGGGACCGCGCGCGGCTCGCCGAGGACAGCGGCGCAGAGGACTCCGGCGGCTGGGGCGGCGCCACGCTCGCCCACAACGTGCGCTCACCGGCCGACGTCGACGCCGTGATCGACGAGGCCCGCGCAGCGGGCGCGAACGTGGTCCGCGAGCCCGCCGAGACGTTCTGGGGCGGCTACTCCGCCGCGTTCACCGACCCCGACGGCCACCCCTGGGAGATCGCCCACAACCCGCGCTGGACGATCCGCGACGACGGCTCGATCGAGCTGCCGGCATGATGCGCGCGATCGCAGCAGCGGCCGCCGCGCTCGCGATCGCGCTTGTGGGCGCTGAGACGGCTCAGGCGTGCTCGTGCGTGCGGCCCGACCTTCCGACCGCGCTGAAGGAGGCCGACGGCGCGTTCGTGGGCCGGCTCCTCGCGGTCCGGGTGGTCGACCCGCCCGAGCCGGGCGAGCCGATCTCGAGCGGGGATCCGATCGACTACGTCTACCGGGTCGGCCGCGTCTACAACGGCGGACCCGGCCTGCGGCGCGGTCGCACGGTGAGGGTCCGAAGCGTGCGCTCCGGCGCCACCTGCGGGCTGCCACGCATCCGCGGCAGGCTCTACGGCCTCCTGGTCACGCGTAGCAACCGGCGCTGGCACTCGAGCCTCTGCAATGTCGTCTCGCCGGCCGCCATGCGCCGCGCTGCCGCCGACGGCTACGCGGCGGTTACCCCGGCAGGATCACCCGGTAGCGCGGCCTGCGGCTGACCGTCCGGCGGTAGCCAGGACTGCCGACCCTCTGCTGGAAGGTCGGCTGGCCGCCCGAGCGGATTCCGCGCTGCGTGTCGCCGGCCCGCTCCCGACCCGCGCGCAGGCGGAAGCTGAACCGGCCCCTTGAGTCCGTCCTGAGCAGGGCGGTATAGAGGACGGCGATGCAGGCCTCGCCCGGCCGGCAGTACGCGCCAAAGTTCACCCTCACCCGCCGGTTCGGGCGCCAGTTGCGGCCCGTGAACCGGAAGACGCTGCCCTCGGGGGCCGCGCGCGGCTCGACCGCCATGCAGAAGCGCTTGCAGTCGGGCGATTGGCCGGTCTTGATGGCCGCCGCCGCGCCGCCCGGGAGCCACAGCACAGCGGCGAGCGCCAGCGCGGTGCCGACGGCCGCCCTGTTCACGTCGCCTCGGTGAGCTCGATCACCGGGATCCGCCGGTGCGCGGCGCGCTTGCGGTACTGGACCCAGCCCGGGTAGATCTCGATTCCGCGCTCATACCACTGGGCTCGCTCCTCGCCATCGAGCTCGCGCGCGGTCATGTCGCGGCGATCGTCGCCGAAGAGGACCGTGACCCGCGGATTGGCCCGGAGGTTGTGGTACCAGGCGGGGTTGTTGTGCTGCCCGTAGTTGGAGGCGATCACCACGAGCCTTCCGTCCTCCGCGGGAATCGCGACCACCGGACAGGTCCGCTGCGCGCCACTCTTGGCGCCGGTGGTGGTGAGCCAGGCCACCGGCAGGTCGGCCAGCCACGAGGTGAACGTCGCTCGCCCACGGGTGATCCGGAAGACCGCCCCGTCGATCAGGTGCAGCGTGCGCGCGTACAGCCACGACATCGGCTGCCAGCCCGCGGAGCGGCGAATTATGCGCCTGAGGAGGTTGGCTTCGTCGTGGCGGTACGTGGGGCGAGGATCCATCCGACCGGACTCCTACGTTGTGACCTCAAGACTTAGAGGAGAACACAGTCATGGAGAAGGAGCAAGAGAAGGCCGCCAAGGCGCGGGAGGCAGCGCTGAAGGGCGCTCTCACGCAGATCGAGCGGACCTTCGGAGCCGGCTCGATCATGAAGATGGGGGACGACGCCGCGCAGGTGCGGGTCGCCGCGGTCCCCACGGGTGCCCTGTCGCTCGACCTGGCGCTGGGCGTCGGCGGCGTGCCGCGCGGGCGCATCGTCGAGGTGTTCGGGCCGGAGTCGTCCGGCAAGACGACGCTGCTCTACCACATACTCGCCAACGCCCAGAAGAACGGCGGCATCTGCGCGTTCATCGACGCCGAGCACGCCATGGACCCCGCGTACGCGAAGCGGATCGGCGTGGACGTCGACGAGCTGCTCGTGTCCCAGCCCGACCACGGCGAGCAGGCGCTCGAGATCGCGGACCTCCTGATCCGATCGGGCGCGGTCGACGTGGTGGCGATCGACTCGGTCGCGGCGCTCACGCCGAAGGCGGAGCTCGAGGGAGCGATGGGCGACCAGACCGTGGGCCTCCAGGCGCGCATGATGTCCCAGGCGATGCGCAAGCTGGCCGGCAACCTGAACCGCGCCAACACGCTCTGCATCTTCACCAACCAGATCCGCGAGAAGGTGGGGGTGATGTTCGGCTCCCCGGAGACTCAGCCGGGAGGCCGGGCGCTCAAGTTCTATTCGTCGCAGCGGCTCGACATCCGCCGCATCGAGACCCTCAAGGAGGGCACCGAGGCGGTCGGCAACCGGGTGCGCGTGAAGGTGGTCAAGAACAAGGTCGCGGCCCCGTTCCGCCAGGCCGAGTTCGACATCGAGTACGGCCAGGGGATCAGCTCCGAGGGCTGCATCCTCGACCTCGGGCTCGAGCACAACATCGTGCAGAAGTCCGGCTCGTTCTTCTCCTACGGGGACGACCGCCTGGGCCAGGGCCGCAACAACGCCAAGGGCTTCCTGCGCGAGAACCCGCAGGTGGCCAAGGAGATCGAGGGCAAGATCTACGAGGCGCTCGGGGTGGATCCGGCTGCGTCGCTGAGCGTGGTGGAGCCGCCTGTCGATGCGGAGGAGGCGGAGCCGCCGGCCGGCGCCGCGGCCGATGCGGTGCCGGAGGAGCAGGCCGCGTAAGCCGTGA
>DASUQG010000205.1:0-2120 GCA_036280695.1 Thermoleophilaceae bacterium | reverse complement strand
CAACTGCGTCCTCGATTCGAGCCGCGCACGCGGGTTGCTGAGCACTCGGCTGCCCGGGGTGCTGGATAGGATCGGAGGGGAATGGAAGAGTGGGTCTGGTGGATGATCGCCGCAGGGGCGCTCGCGGTGGGCGAGATCTTCACGATGGGTTTCTTCCTTGGGCCGATCGCGGTCGCCGCCGTGCTGGCGGCCGTCGTCTCGCTTGCCGGCGGCGGGCTGGCGGCGAGCTGGATCGTCTTCATCGCGGCCTCGCTCGCCTCCCTCGCCGTGCTGCGCCCGATCGCCCGGCGCCACCTGCGCACCCCGCCCCGGATCCGCACCGGCACCGCCGCGCTCGTGGGCGGACCGGCCACCGTGGTCGAGCGCGTGGACGCCAACGGCGGATGCGTGAAGATCGGCGGAGAGATCTGGACGGCTCGCGCCTACGACGAGGACGCCTCGTTCGAGCCGGGCGCCCGGGTCGAGGTCATGAAGATCGACGGCGCGACGGCGCTCGTCGCCGAATGAGAGGAATGGGGGCCAGATGGCCACGTTGATCGTGCTCGGAGTCGTCGCCCTGGTCGTGCTGATCACGCTTGCGCGGGCGATCCGGATCGTCCCGCAGGCGCGCGCCGGCATCGTCGAGCGGCTGGGGCGCTACAACCGCACGCTCGACGCGGGCCTGGCGCTCGTGATCCCATACGTAGACCGGGTGAGGCCACTGATCGATCTGCGCGAGCAGGTGGTCTCGTTCCCGCCGCAGCCGGTGATCACCGAGGACAACCTGGTCATCAACATCGACACGGTCATCTACTTCCAGGTGACCGACCCGAAGGCGGCGAGTTACGAGATCGCGGACTACATCGGCGCGATCGAGCAGCTGACCGTGACCACGCTGCGAAACGTGATCGGCGGGATGACGCTGGAGGACACGCTCACCTCTCGGGACAACATCAGCGCCGCGCTCCGGCACGTGCTGGACGAGGCCACCGGCAAGTGGGGCATCCGCGTGAACCGGGTCGAGCTGAAGGCGGTCGACCCGCCCCACTCGATCCAGGAGGCGATGGAGAAGCAGATGCGCGCCGAGCGCGACCGGCGCGCCGCGATCCTGACGGCGGAGGGCGTGAAGCAGTCGCAGATCCTGACCGCCGAGGGGGAGAAGCAGAGCGCGATCCTGCGCGCGGAGGGGCGGCGGGAGGCTCAGATCCTCGAGGCCGAGGGCCAGTCCAAGGCGATCGAGACCGTGTTCGACGCGATCCACCGCGGCGATGCCGACCCGAAGCTGCTCGCGTACCAGTACCTCCAGGTGCTGCCACAGATCGCGCAGGGCGAGTCGAACAAGGTCTGGATCATCCCGAGCGAGGTCACCGCGGCGCTGGGCCAGCTGGGGGCGGCGCTCCCGAAGCCGAAGCCGGATCGAGATCCACCCGTACAGTGACGTGCTCGGTGCCCACGGCGCGCACCACCGCTGAGTTGAACCGGTTCGGGATTCGCCGCTGACGCTCGCGCCAGTCGTCGTCCTCCAGCACCTGCGCGGTGCCATGCCGCCAGCGGCGCCCCATCCGCACCCGCACGCGGGGATCCGCCTGGATGTTCCGCACGTACGCCGCCCGCAGGCCGTGCTCGGCGACGATCCACAGGGTGTCGCCCTCGAGCGCCTTTCCGACCGGCACCTGGCGCGGCTGGCCGCTGCGGCGTCCGGTGGTCTCGAGCAGCACGTAACCGGGGAGCGGAAGGCCCGCCCGAGCGGCCCACCTCACCAGCGGGTTCAGCAGCTTCGCCGAGGCGAACGTCGAGACGCGCCGCTTGTCCACGCAAGGTCACGGTACAGCTAGCCTCTCCTGAGTGTTCGATGCCCTTTCCGACCGGCTTCAGGTCGCCCTCGACGACGTCCGCTCGCGCGGCAAGCTGACCGAGGACGACGTGAACAAGGCCATGCGCCAGGTGCGCCTGGCACTGCTCGAGGCCGACGTGAACTTCAAGGTCGTGAAGGAGTTCACGGCCGCGGTCAAGGAGCGGGCGCTGGGCGCGGACGTGCTCCAGTCGCTGAACCCCGGCCAGCAGGTGGTGAAGATCGTCTCGGACGAGCTCACGGCGCTGATGGGCGGGAGCGGGCGCGACCTCGCTCTGGCACGGCCGGG
>DASUQG010000204.1:0-4804 GCA_036280695.1 Thermoleophilaceae bacterium | reverse complement strand
TCACGGCTTCGATCACGTCCTCACCATTCTCGACCGACCCCACGAACTCAAGGTCGGGGGCCAGTCCGAACATGAGGCCGAGTCCTTGCCGCACCGTCGGGTGATCGTCGACGGCCATGCAGCGAGTCGGTGTGGACATCCACGTTGAACCCTAATGCCTCAGCCACGAAAGGGCCATCCCTCATATGATCGCGTCGTGTTCACTTCCATGGTCGTGGGAACGGATGGATCGGAAACCGCCGGCGAGGCTGTGCGCCAAGCCGCAGAGCTCGCGCAGAAGATTGGCGCGAAGGTGCATCTCGTGAGTGCCTACGAGCCGGTGCCCGAGGGGCGCCTGCGCGAGGAGCGCCAGCAGGTGCCGGGTGACCTCCAGTGGATGGTCAACCCGCGCGAGGACGTGGCGGACACTCTCGAGCAGGCGGCCACCACGCTGCGCGACGGCGGCGTCGACGTCGAGACTCACGCGCGCGAGGGCGACCCCGCGGACGCGATCCTCGACGTCGCGGAGGAGGAGGGTGCCGACCTGATCGTGGTCGGCAACAAGGGCATGACGGGCGCGAAGCGCTTCCTGCTCGGCAGCGTGCCGAACAAGGTGTCTCATCACGCTCCCTGCAGCGTGATGATCATCAGGACGACTTAGCGCCGGCCCCCGAGCTCGCTCAGCGCAGCGCCGCCGCGGCGTCGAGCAGACCTGCGCCGTAGCGGTCCGGCCTGTCCGTGGGCCGCGCGGTAGCCTCGAGGTGCTTCTCCACGTCGCCGGGGCTCGGGTTGGGCCCCAGCCGCTTCGCCGCTATCACGAGCGCCGCGGTTGCCGAGACGTGCGGGGCGGCCATGGAGGTGCCCTCGAAGTCACGTGGGAAGCCGAACCGCTGCACCAGTCCTTCGTCCTTGAAGGTCTGCTGGACGATCGGCCGTCCGATCGAGTCCGGGTTGCAGTGCGCGTCGTCCCAGGCGTTGCCCGAGTTGGGCGCGTCGGGCCCGCCGCCCGGTGCGACGAGGTCGAGGTCCTCACCGGCGTTCGAGTAGTCGGCCTGGCAGCCCGTGACTGTGGTGGCTCCCACCGCGATCACCGACTGGGCCCGCGCCGGGTAGGCCACGGCTAGGTCCGACTGGTTGCCGGCCGCGGCCACCACCACGGAGCCGCGTCGGTGCGCGTAGCGCAGCGCCGCGAGCACGTCGGGGATCTCGGCGGCGCGCACCTCGGCGGGGAACTCGAGCGAGAGGTTGATCACGTCGGCGCGGTAGCGCGCGGCGTAGCGGATCGCCCGCGCGATCGCGACCGAGTCGCCCTCGCCGATCGAGTCGAGTACGCGCAGCGGCATGATCCTCGCCCTGTGGGCGATGCCCGCGGTGCCGACGCCGTTGTTCGTGGTCTGGGCGATCGTGCCGGCCACATGCGTGCCGTGGCCGAAGGTGTCGTTGGGGTGGCGGTCCTTGCCGATGAAGTCGTAGGGGCGCACGAACGTGGAGCGGCGCAGGTCCGGCGCGCGCCGGTAGCGGCCGTGGCGCTCGTAGGCCACGCCACTGTCGAGCAGAGCCACAAGCGCGCCGCGGCCTGCTGGTGCGCCGAGCTTTGCGGCGAGCGACCAGGCCTCCACCACGTTGATGCCGTAGGCGCCGGAGAAGTTCCATTGGAGCCTGAAGTTGGGGTCGTTCGGCACGGCGGCAGCCCGCGCGCGCCAGTTCGGCACCGCGTAGGCCACGTTCGGGTCGGCCTTCAGCTCGGCGATGGTCTCGCGCACCGAGTCGCCGTCGTCGATCTGGAGCTGCTCGGAGCCGCCCGGGAGCGCCTGGACGGGCTCTGTCCCGGCCTCGGCCGCCACCTGCGCGGCCACGCCGCCGCCGATGCCACGCTCGTAATGCACGATCACTTCGTCCGGCACGTAGTCCGCCGCGCGCGCGCCCGCGGGAACGATAAGCACCAGCATGGCGGCGGCGAGGAGAAGGGGGAGGCGTATCGGCATTGGGTTACGGTGGGCCCGGAGTGTACGAACGCACGAACAAATTGCCCACGCGGAAGTTGTGACGGTCTGTGTAACGGGCGCCACCGGGTTCATCGGCGCGCACGTCGCTGAACTTGCGTCCGAGTTGGGCCCGGTGCGTGTCACCTACCGCGATGAGGCGCGCTTGACACGCCTCGGTGACACCGACGCCGAGCCGGTCAAGGCGGACGTGCTCGACCGAGCTGCGCTGCGGCGGGCCTTCCGCGGCTGCGACACCGTCTTCCACTGTGCCGGATTCGTGGGCTCGCACCCCGCCGAGCGCGTCTGGCAGGTGAACGCCCTGTCCCCGCGCATCGCGGTGGAGGCCGCAGCGGCGGAGGGCGCCGGCCGCGTGGTGGTGACCTCGAGCGTCGCGGGCATCGGCCCCGCCCCGCCCGGCGAGGTCGGCAGCGAGGACGACTTCTATCGCGGCGGTGGGCTCGGGCTCGCGTACCCGGACGCCAAGCACGAGGGTGAGGCGGAGGCGCTCGCGGCCGGCGCTCGCCACGGCGTGGACGTTGTGATCGTGAACCCGTCCTACGTCTTCGGAGTGCCCGTGGACCGCAGCGTGCCCGGCGAGACCTCCACGCGCATGATCGGGAGCTACCTGCGCGGGCGGCTGCCCGCGCTCGTGGACGGCGAGACCAACGTCGTGGACGTGCGCGACGTGGCCAAGGGCCACCTGCTCGCGGCCGAGCGCGGCACGCCTGGCGAGCGCTACGTCCTCGGCGGGCACGACCTCACCTGGGTCCAACTGTTCGAGCGCGTGGCCGAGCTGTCCGGCGTGCGCCACCCGCTGCTCGTGCTGCCGCGCGAGGCCGGCGGGCTGGCGCGCGCGGCAGAGGCCGCTGGCCTGCCGAGCCCGATCTCCGCCGAGGGGCTCGTGCTGATGGCGCAGAACTGGCGCTACTCGTCGCGCAAGGCACGCCGCGAGCTCGGCTACCGCTCGCGCGCCCTCGACCGCACGTTGGCCGACACGATCGACTGGTACCGCGAGCTGATCGAGAGCGGCGGGCTCGGCGGCGGCCGGCCGTCCGCGCTGTCGCTCGCCGCCGCGGGCATGCGCCTGGCGGAGCGCACCGGCGCGCTCGCCGCCCTGCGCGCGGCGGAGCGCTACGTCGGGCGCAGGATGGTGGCGCCGTGAGCGTCAGCTCGGGGCTGTTCCCGCGCGACGAGTACTTCATGCGACTCGCCCTGCGCGAGGCCGAGCGCGCCCTCGAGCACGACGACGTGCCGATCGGCGCGGTGATCGTGCGCGACGGCGAGGTGATCGCGGCGGCGCGCAACGAACGCGAGCTCCGTAACGACCCGACGGCTCACGCCGAGATGCTCGCCCTGCGCGAGGCATCGCGGCGGCTGGAGAGCTGGCGCCTGCTGGACACGACCCTGTACGTGACGCTCGAGCCCTGCGCGATGTGCGCCGGCGCGATCGTGCTCGCGCGCGTCCCGCGCGTGGTCTACGCGGCCGAGGATCCCAAGGCTGGAGCGGCCGGAAGCGTCCTCAACGTGCTGGCGGAGCCGCGTCTGAACCACCGTCCCGCCGTGGCAGGGGGCCTCCTTGCTCAGGAGGCCGCCGAACTGCTGCGTGCATTCTTTGCAACCAAGCGATAGATCCGCGGCATTGCTGCCGATAAGAACTGCAATGTCCGTGGATCCCAAGGCGATCCTCCGTCGGATCGAGTCCACATACGGCCCCCTGGCCGAAGGCGTTCCCTCCGTTGCCTACGTCTACGAGCCGGGCGTGAACGGCCAATGCCTGTACATCAGCCCGTCGATCGAGCGTGTGCTCGGCTTCACGCAGGACTCCTGGATGGCGGATGGCGGGCTTTGGGACCGGCTGCTCCACCCAGACGACGCCGACCGCGTGATCAGCAACGAGGCCGAGTGCGCGAGCTCCGGCGAGGCGCTCGTCCAGGAGTACCGGATCAGCCGGGCGGACGGCCGGGTCGTATGGATCCGCGACGAGATGACCGTCGTCCGCGGAGACGACGGGGAGGAGCCGCCGCTCTTCTACGGAGTCTTCCTCGACGTGAGCGACCGCAAGCGGATGGAGGCGGAGCTCGAGCGGCTCGCGCTCTACGACTCGCTCACCGGCCTCCCCAACCGCGCCCTCTTCAGTGACCGGCTGAGCCACGCGATCGACCGCCGCGGCCGCAGCCAGGCGACGGCGGTCTACTTCCTGGACCTGGATCGCTTCAAGCGGATCAACGACAGCCTCGGCCACGCCGCCGGCGACGAGGTCCTACGCGAGGTGGCAGGGCGCATCCAGCGCACAATCAGGCCCGAGGACACCGTTGCCCGCTTCGGCGGCGACGAGTTCACCGTGCTGTGCGAGTCCGTCGGCGGCGTGCTCGAGGCCGTGGGCGTGGCCGACCGCCTGCAGCGCGAGCTGGCCGAGCCGGTGCGCGCGGGCGGCGCCGAGCTGCGCCTGAGCGCGAGCATCGGGATCGCCATGGCCGAGCCGGGCGACGAGGTCGTGGCCTCGCGGCTCGTGGAGGACGCCGATGCGGCGATGTACCGCGCGAAGGAGCGCGGCGGTGCGCGCACCGAGTTGTTCGACATGGCGATGCGCGAGCGCGCTGTCGAGGAGCTCTCGATCGAGCAGGAGCTGCAGCAGGGACTCGGGCGGGGCGAGCTGCGGCTGTTCTACCAGCCGTTCGTGAACCTCGAGAGCGGCGAGATGGTGGGCGCCGAGGCGCTGATCCGCTGGCAGCACCCCGAGCGCGGGCTGCTCACTCCGGACAAGTTCCTGCCGGTGGCCGAGGAGAGCGGCCTGATCGTGCAGGTGGGCGCCTGGGCGGTCGGCGAGGCGTGCCGGCGGC
>DASUQG010000203.1:0-2419 GCA_036280695.1 Thermoleophilaceae bacterium | reverse complement strand
ATCGGGGGTCACCTCGGCCCCCTTGTCGAAGCGCGCGTCGAGGTCCCGCAGGTTCACCGGCTGGGTGTGGGTGCGGAACTTCTCGAACGGCATCGACTTCTTCATGTGCGGGCCGCGCAGCTTGCGCATCCGCATGTGGATCGGGGTCTGGCCCCCCTCGAAGTTGACCTTCCTCTTCGCACCCGAGCGCGAGCCGGCGCCCTTGTGGCCGCGCCCCGAGGTCTTCCCGTAGCCCGAGCCTTCGCCGCGGCCGATGCGCTTGCGCGGCTTGCGCGAGCCGGGGGCGGGCTTCAGTGAGTGCAGGCCGATGCGCTCGTCAGCCATCGGACACCTCGACGAGGTGCTGGACGCGGTGCACGAGCCCGCGCACGGTCGGATGATCGTCGCGCTCGCTTGAGCGGCCGATCTTCCCGAGGCCGAGCGTCTTCAGCGTGTCGTGCTGCTTCTGGCTGGCGCCGTTCGAGGACTTCACCTGGGTGATGACGAGCTTTGCCATCAGGCCGGTGTCTCCTCCGCGGAGGCCGGCGTCTCCTCCGTGGGCGCGGCAGCAGCGTCGCCGTCGTCACTCGAGGCCTTCTCCAGCCCGAGCACCTCGCGCACCGTCAGGCCACGCAGCTCGGCCACCTGGTCGGGGCTGCGCAGACCCTGGAGGGCCGCGACGGTCGCCTTCACGAGGTTGATGGGGTTCTGGCTGCCGAGCGACTTCGAGAGCACGTCGTGGATGCCGGCCAGCTCGAGCACGGCGCGCACGCCGCCGCCGGCGATCACGCCGGTACCGGGCGAGGCCGGCTTCAGCAGCACCCGCGACGCCGAGTGCACGCCGATGTTCTCGTGCGTGATCGTGGAGCCGTGCATCGGCACCTTGAAGAGGTTCTTGCGGGCGCGCTCCACGCCCTTCTGGATCGCGACCGGGACCTCGTTGGCCTTGCCGTAGCCCACGCCCACCTGCGACTTCTCGTCGCCCACCACCACGAGCGCGGTGAACGAGAAGCGACGGCCGCCCTTGACGACCTTGGCAACGCGGTTGATCTCGACGACCCGCTCCTGCAGGTCCGAGCCCTCGCCGCGGCCTCCACGTGTCCTGTCCCTACTGGCCATGCGAACCACTCACCGTAGCGATCTGCCGTGCGTGAGGGGACGGGCTCGGCCCGGACCGGAGCGCCCCCATCAGAAGGTGAGCCCGTTCTCGCGGGCGCCGTCAGCGAGCGCCTTGACGCGGCCGTGATAGCGGTAGCCGCCGCGGTCGAACACGACCGTCTCGACGCCCGCGGCCTTGGCGCGCTCGGCGAGCAGCTCGCCCGCGCGCTTGGCCTGGTCCATCGTCTTCAGCGACTTCAGGTCGTCCTCGGTCCAGTTCACGGCCGCCAGCGTGTGGCCGGCCACGTCGTCGATCACCTGGGCCTGGATGCCGCGGTTCGAGCGGAACACGGACAGGCGCGGACGCTCCGCGGTGCCGCGCACCTTGGCGCGCACGCGACGGCGGCGGCGCAGCCGCGACTGGCCCTTCGTCTTGACGCTCATGCGCGCTTCCCGACCTTTCGGGCCACGTACTCGCCCTCGTAGCGGATGCCCTTGCCCTTGTAGGGCTCGGGCGGGCGCTGCTTGCGGATGTTGGCGGCCACCTCGCCCACGGCCTGCTTCGAGATGCCGCGCACGGCGATGCGCGTGGGGTTCGGGACCTCGAACTCGATGCCCTCCGGCGCCTCGATCTCGACCGGGTGCGAATAGCCGAGCGCCAGCACGAGCTTCCTGCCCTGGAGCTGCGCGCGGTAGCCGACGCCCTGGATCTCGAGGCGCTTCTCGAAGCCGTTCGTGACGCCCTCGACCATGTTCGCGATCAGGCTGCGGGTGAGACCGTGGAGCGCGCGGTGCTCGCCGCGGTCGGTCGGGCGCTCGACCAGGATCTGGCCGTCCTCCTGCTTCACGCCGATCTCGCGGTTCTTGCGCTCCGAGAGCTCTCCCTTCGGGCCCTTCACGCTCACGAGCTCCGGCTCGATCGAGATCTCCACGCCGTCCGGCACGGCCACGGGCTGCTTTCCGATGCGGCTCACTACCAGACCCTCGCTACCAGCTCGCCACCCACGCCGGCGCGGCGCGCCTCGTGGCCGGTCATGACGCCCCGGGAGGTCGACACGATCGTCGTGCCCATGCCGCCCTGGACCTTGGGGATCGTGCCCGCCTCGACGTACTGGCGGCGACCCGGCTTCGAGACCCGCTGGAGTCCCTGGATGACGGGCTTGCGGTCCTCGGTGTACTTCAGGCGCACGCGCAGCACGCGGCCCACGCGGGCCGCCTCGACGGCGTAGTCCTCGATGTAGCCCTGCTCGCGCAGGATGCGCGCGATCTCCGCCTTGAAGTTCGAGGCGGGCATCTCGACGTCGTCGCGGTCGGCGTGCAGGCCGTTGCGGATGCGCGTCAG
>DASUQG010000202.1:0-2543 GCA_036280695.1 Thermoleophilaceae bacterium | reverse complement strand
TGCGGACGGTGAAGAACTCTCTCTGCCCGCGGGCGCTCATGTCAGGAGCCGGCGGCCTGGTCCGGCGGTCGGGCCGGCCGCGGCTGGGGACGCGCGTCGGTTCCGCCTCGCTTCAGCCCGAGCACGCTGATCGCCGGACCGAGCGCCACCTGGCCGAGGCCGCAGATCGAGGTGAGTCGCATCGTGGCCTCGAGCTCGACGATGCGCTCGTCCACGTCCTCAGGACCGCCGCCGGACTCGACCAGCTCGGAGAGGATCGCGTGCGCCTTCATCGATCCCACTCGGCACGGCACGCACTTGCCGCAGGACTCGTTGCGGAAGAAGCGCAGCACGTTCGTGGCCGCGGCCAGCAGGTCGGTGCCCTCGGCGATCACCACGAGCGCGCCCGAGCCGAGCATCGAGCCCGCCTCGGCGAGCGGACCGAAGTCGAGCGGCACGTCCAGGCCGTCCGGCCCGAGGAAGTTCGACGACGCACCGCCCGGCTGGAAGGCGAGCAGATCGCGTCCTTCGCTCACGCCGCCCGCCAGCTCGATCAGGTCACGGGTCGTGGTGCCCATCGGCACGCAGTACACGTCCGGGTTCTCGATGTGGCCGGACACCGCGAAGAACTTCAGCCCGGTCCCGCCGTTCACGCCCTGCGCCTTCCACCACTCCGCACCCCGCTCCGCGATCACCGGCACGTGGGCGAAGGTCTCGACGGAGTTCATCAGCGTCGGCTTGCCCCACAGCCCCGCCACGCCCGGGAACGGCGGCTTGTTGCGCGGCTCGCCGCGGTGGCCCTCCATGCACTCGATAAGCGCGGACTCCTCGCCGAGGATGTAGCCGCCGGGAGAGGTGAAGATGTCCACCGAAACGCCCGCCTCGTCCAGCAGGCCCAGGCCGCGCAGCCGCTCGAGCTCCGCGCGCAGCACCTCCTCCTCGGGCTCGTACTCGTGCCGGATGAAGACCCAGCCCTCGCGGCAGCCGGTGGCGAGCATGCCGAGCACGAGCCCCTCGAGCACGAGGTGCGGCTGCTCGGCGAGGATCTGGCGGTCCTTGAATGTGCCGGGCTCGGACTCGTCGGCGTTGCAGATCGCGTACTTCGGCTCGGCCTCCTGCTTCGCGACCAGATCCCACTTGGTACCGGTCGGGAAGCCCGCGCCGCCCATGCCGCGCAGGCCGGACTCCTTCAGCTCCGCGATCAGCTCGGTGGTGTCGAGCTCGCCCGCGAGCGCCGCGCTCAGGAGGCGGTAGTCGCGGGCATCGGTGGCGTAGGGGTCGTTGGGGCGCTGCACCTCGCTGCGCCTGACCTCGATCTCGTCGATGGTGGCGGCCGGTGCG
The DNA here is from genome assembly GCA_036280695.1 of Thermoleophilaceae bacterium. Taxonomy (GTDB): domain Bacteria; phylum Actinomycetota; class Thermoleophilia; order Solirubrobacterales; family Thermoleophilaceae; genus JACVRW01. Next base: position 1,223 of record DASUQG010000202.1, on the reverse strand, counting down.
CGATCGCAACGGCCGATGCACGAGACCTCGCGGAACTCGATGCTGGGATCGGCGCGCAGCTCCTCGATCCGCTCGTCCGAGCCGTGCAGCCAGCAGGACAGGTCGTGGCAGCAGGCGACCTCGGCGGCCTCCGGCGGCGCGGTGCGGAAGTGCGGGTAGAACGAGATCAGGCCCTCGATCTCGTAGAGCGGGCGGCGGCGCTCGCGGGAGAGCTTCACGAGCTCCTCGCGCGGCAGCCAGCCGTGCTCGCGCTGGATGTCGTGGAGATCGGGGATCAGGCTCGGCCCGGGAAAGCGCCCGGCCCGGGCTTCGGCGCCAGGGACCGCGCTCACACCACCGGCTCCACGCGCACCGCGCAGAACTTGAACTCCGGGATCTTCCCGTGCGGGTCGATCTCGTCGATCGTGAGCACGTTCGCGGCGGCCTCGCGGAAGTGGAATGGCACGAAGCAGGTGCCGGGCGTGTCCCGGTGCGACAGACGCGCGGACAGCTCGATCGAACCGCGCCGCGAGGTGAGGCGCACGAAGTCGCCGTCGCCTACTCCCATCTCAGCCGCGTCGTCGGGGTTCAGGTACACGTGCGCCTCGGGCTGGATCGTGTCGAGGGCGTAGGAACGCCTGGTCATCGACCCCGTGTGCCAGTGCTCGAGCAGGCGGCCGGTGTTGAGGATGAACGGGAACTCGTCGTCGGGCAGCTCCTTGGCCGGCAGCCACTCGGCGGGCACGAGGTGCGCCTTGCCGTCGTCGGTGCCGAAGCGCTCGTCGAACAGCACGACGGTGCCGTCCGTGTGCTCGGGATCCGGGTTCGGATAGAGCTTGCCGGTCTCGCCGAGGTTGTCGTACGAGAGCCCGGCGTAGTTCGGCATCAGTGACGCCAGCTCGTCGAACACCTCGCTCGGCGAGCCGTAGTCCATCGGCAGGCCGATGCGCGTGGCGACGTCGCACACGATCTTCCAGTCCTCGCGCGCCTCGCCCGGCGGCTCGAGCGCCTTGCGCCCGATCTGAACGCGCCGGTCTGTGTTCGTGTAGGTGCCGTCCTTCTCCATGTAGGAGCTCGCGGGGAGGACAACGTCCGCGAACTCGGCCGTCTCCGTCAGGAAGATGTCCTGCACCACGAGGAACTCGAGCGCGCTCAGCGCCTTGCGGACCTTGTTCACGTTCGGGTCCGAGAGGAACGGGTTCTCGCCCATCATGTACATCCCGCGCACGCCGCCCTGGAGCGCC
>DASUQG010000201.1:0-3300 GCA_036280695.1 Thermoleophilaceae bacterium | reverse complement strand
ATCCTCTGCGACCGCATGGGGATCGACATCTGGGAGGTCACCGACGCCGCGGCGACCAAGCCCTACGGCTTCATGTCGTTCAAGCCGGGTCCCGGCATGGGTGGCCACTGCCTGCCCGTGGACCCGTTCTACCTGGCATGGCGGGCGCGCGAGTTCGACATGCAGACGGAGTTCATCGAGCTCGCCGGTGAGGTCAACCAGCGCATGCCCTACTTCTGCGTCGAGCGGATCGCGCGGGCGCTCAACGACCACGCGAAGTCGGTGCGCGGCTCGCGCATAGGCGTCTTCGGCGTCTCGTACAAACCGGGAGTGGGGGACCTGCGCGAGTCGCCGGCGCTCCGGATCATCCGGCTGCTGCGCGAGCAGGGGGCGGAGGTCGTGTACCACGACGACTTCGTCTCCGAGCTGCCCGAGCATGGCCTGCGCTCCACCTGGCCCGAGGACGTGGACTGCGCCGTGATCGTGACCGCGCACCCCGGATTGGACCTGGAGCGCGTCGTGCGTGAGTCGCCGCTCGTGGTCGATTTCCGTGGGGTCACGCGCGGCATCGAGGCATCGAACCTCGTGCGCCTGTGACAAGCGTCGGGGTCGTGGGCCTCGGCTACTGGGGGCCCAACCTCGCACGCAACTTCGACCGGCTTCCGGAAGTGGACCTGCGCTGGCTCTGCGACTCCTCCGACGAGGCGCTGGAGCGCTGGGGCTCCGCGTTCCCGTCGGCGCGCACCACGAGCTCGCTCGACGACCTGCTCGCCGACGACTCGCTCGACGCCGTGGCCGTGGCCACGCCGGTGGCCACACACGCCGAGCTCGCCACGCGCGTGCTTGCGGCGGGCAAGCACTGCTTCGTGGAGAAGCCTCTTGCGAGGTCCGAGCGCGAGGCCGAGGCGGTGGCCGAGGCGGCGCGTGCCGCCGATCGCGTCCTGATGGTCGGCCACCTGCTCGAGTATCACCCAGGCGTGGAGCGCCTCAGCGAGCTGGTCCGGTCCGGGGAGCTCGGCGAACTGCGCTACGTGTACTCCAACCGCCTCAACCTCGGCAAGCACCGCCAGGACGAGAACGCGCTCTGGTCGCTCGGAGCGCACGACGTGTCCGTGATCCTGCGCCTGGCGGGCGAGGAGCCCTTCGAATGCACGGCCGTGGGCGAGAGCTACGTCAAGCGCGGGGTCGAGGACGTGGTCTTCGCGTTCATGCGCTTCCCGTCGGGGCTCACGGCGCACATGCACCTGTCCTGGCTCGACCCCCACAAGGAGCGCCGTTTCACCGTGGTCGGATCCCGCCGGATGGCGACCTTCGACGACATGGAGCTGGAGCGCAAGCTCACGATCTACGACAAGGGCTTCGACGAGGACTACACGACGTACGGCGAGTACATCGCGCGCTCCGGGGACGTCTCCTCGCCGCGGATCTCCAACGAGGAGCCGCTCCGCATCGAATGTCAGCACTTCATCGACAGGGTCCGGGACGGGGCCGAGCCGCGCTCGGGCGCGGAGTCCGCGCTGCGCGTGGTCCGGGTGCTGGAGCGGCTGCAGCAGACGCTCACGGAGAGCGCGGGTGTCGCCCGCAGCTGAGCTGGCGCCGTCGGACCGCGCGCCGGGCCTCCTGCTCGGCGAGGGCGTGGAGCTGCCGGAGAGCGTCGAGCTCGGCGGACACGTCGTGGTGCACGCCGGCACGCGTGTGGGAGAGGGCGCGCAGCTCCAGGACGGCTGCGTGATCGGCAAGCCCGTGGCTCTCGGGGCGCGCTCCTCGGCGGCCGCGCCCGAGGCCGGCGTCGCCACCACGATCGGCGCAGGCACGATCGTGGGCGCTGCGGCAGTCGTGGTGGCTGGCGCGGATGTCGGCGAGCGCTGCGTGGTGGCGGACCAGGCGCACGTGCGAGAGCGCACCCGGATCGGCGACGAGTCCGTGGTGGGGCGCGCCGCCTCGGTGGAGAACGACGTGCGCGTGGGCAGTCGCGTGCGGATGCAGACAGGCGCGTACGTGACCGCGTGGTCCGTCGTGGAGGACGACGTGTTCATCGCCCCGGGCGTTCTTCTCACCAACGACCCGACGGCCGGGCGCCGTCCGGCGGACGTGGAGCTGCGCGGGGCGACGCTCAGGCGCGGCTGCCGCATCGGCGCGGGGGCGGTGCTGCTGCCGGGGGTCGAGGTGGGCGAGGACGCGTTCGTGGCGGCCGGCGCGGTGGTCACGCGCGACGTGCCCGCGGGCGCCCTCGTGATGGGCGTGCCAGCGCGGGTCATGTCGTGAGACGCCGGCGGGCGCTATCCGTGAGACGCCGGCGGCCGCTATCGCCGGGGAGGGGAACGCTGGCGCTCGGGGCGCTGGCCACCGCCGCGGTCGTCACGGTGGTCGCCGTCGAGCTGAGGAGAGTCTGGAAGCGCGGCTCGGCCCCCGCGCTGAAGGACACCGACCATCCGATCCTGGCGGCCGAGGAGGCCGTGACGGAGACGGCACGCGTCGCGCGCGCCGGCTACCGCGAGGTCTCGACCCGCGAGAACTCGATGTTCAACCTGCTCACGTCGTTCGCGACGACGTTCATCCTGGTGCGCTCGGTCACCTATGCCCTGCGCGCGCGGCCGGTGCTGGGGCCCTTCCGCAACGTGCGCGTCGGGCGCCGGCACATCCACCATTTCGTGCCAGGCATCGTGATCGCGTTCGGCGCCGGCGCCGCCGCGATCGTCACGCGCGACGAGCGCCTTGAGCCCATGCTCGCGGTCCCGTTCGGCGTGGGCATGGGCCTGACGCTGGACGAGTCGGCGCTGCTGCTCGACCTCGAGGACGTCTACTGGAGCCGCGAGGGCCTCCTGAGCGTGCAGATCACGCTGGCCGTGATGGCCATGCTGGGTGCGCTGGCGCTCGCGCTGCGGTTCCTGTGGCGCGGCGAGCAGGTGGTGCTCGAGCCCGCTGGACCGTGAACCCCTATGCGGTGAAGTACGGCCTCGGCCGTGCATGGGGCGGCACCGCCCTGACCTTCGGGATGTGGCTGGTGTTCTGGTTCCACAGGACGCGGCGGCTCCTCGACGGCGAGCTCGGCGGCAGGCGCGACGACGCGGTGCTGCACTCGATCGGGCTGCTGGTGCCGGTGTGGAACATCCTCGTGCTCTACTGGCTCTACAGGGACCTGGACGAGCTCCGTCGCTGGCACGGCCTCCCAGAGATCCCCGTGGCCGCCTATGTCGCCGGTGGAGCGCTTGCTCCGGCGATCATGTACAGCGTCGCGCTGGGGAAGGTGAACGAGTTCTGGGACATCCGCACCCACGGGCTTGCCGCAGACGCGCCGATCACCGGTGGCGAGAAGGCCCT
>DASUQG010000200.1:0-3169 GCA_036280695.1 Thermoleophilaceae bacterium | reverse complement strand
CCGTTAGCGCGGTGGAGCACAGGACCCCCCGGTCGGGGGGGTCCCCCGGAACCGCTGGGGGGTACACCGATCGGGTCCAGAAGTAACCTGCTCCGATGCTGCGCCTCTTCAGAGCGCCGTTCTCGACGAACGTGGAGCGGGTGGCGCTCGCCCTCGCCCACAAAGGTCTGGAGGTCGAGTCCGTCGAGATCTCCTACGCCGACCGCTCTCCGGTGCTCGAGGTGAGCGGCCAGCCGCTGGTGCCCGTGCTGGTGGACGGCGACGACGTGATCCCGGACTCCACGCGCATCATGCGCCACCTCGAAGCGCGCTGGCCGGACCCGCCGCTATTCCCGCGCGAGACCGCCCGGCGCGCCGAGCTGGACGTGTTCCTCGACTGGTTCAACGAGGTCTGGAAGCGCGCGCCGAACGAGATCGAGGCGGAGCTCGAGCGCGATCAGCCCGACCACGACCGGATCGCCACGCTCAGCGCACGGATGCGCGCCTCGCTTGACCTGTTCGAGGACATGCTCGACGGCCGCGACCACCTCTTCGGTGACTTCTCAGCCGCCGACTGCGCGGCCTTCCCGTTCCTGAAGTACGCGAAGCGGCGCGACCCGGCCGACGACGAGCTCTTCCACCGCATCCTGGAGGACAAGCTGCGCCTGGACGACACGGGGCGAGATGGCGGCCACCCGCGGCTCTCCGCCTGGATCGACCGGGTGAACGAGCGCCCACGGACGTGAGCGTGCGTGCATGGCCTACTTCGTGGTCACAAGAGAGCCCGGCCCGAGCTGGGACCACGCGCGCCCGATGCGGGAACAGGACGGTTGGGAAGCCCACGCGACGTTCATGGACGGGCTGGTGGATGATGGCTTCGTGCTCCTCGGCGGGCCGGTCGGCGACGGGATGCGGTTCCTGCACATCGTCCACGCGCAGAGTGAGCGTGAGGTGAAGGACCGGTTGGCGGAAGACCCCTGGACCCCGGCCGAGCGGCTTCGCACGGCGAGCATCGAACCCTGGGAGATCCTGCTCGGAAAGGAGCACTGATGGAATGGAAGCTTGAGGTGGTGCCGATTCCCGTCTCCGACGTGGACCGTGCCAAGGCCTTCTACACCGAGCAGGCGGGGTTCAACGCGGACCACGACCACACGGTCAGCGACGAGATTCGGTTCGTCCAGCTCACCCCTCCGGGTTCGGCGTGCTCGATCTCGCTGGGACAGGGGATAGTGGACACGCCACCGGGTTCGGTGCAGGGGCTGATGCTGGTGGTCCCAGACGTTCACGCGGCGCGCGCCGAGCTGGCCGATCGCGGCGTCGAGGTGAGTGAGGTCCAAGAGTTCCCATGGGGCTCATTTGTCTTCTTCACTGACCCGGACGGCAACGGCTGGTCGGTGCAGCAGCTACCGGATCGGAGCTAGCCGAGGCATGCCCAGCTGGTCTGACTTCGAGGCCGCCGCGCCGGAGCTCGCAGCCACGGTGCGGGGGCGCCTCGACGCACACGTTCACAAGACGCTCGCGACATTGCGTCGCGACGGCTCGCCGCGCATCTCCGGTACCGAGACCCGATTCGTGGACGGCGAGCTGTGGATCGGCTCGATGTGGCAGGCGCTCAAGGCGCTCGACCTGCAGCGCGACCCCAGGTTCGCTCTGCACAGCGGGTCCGACGAGCCCGACGAGTGGGGTGGCGACGCGAAGCTCGCCGGCGTCGTGGAGGAGATCACCGATCCGGAGCGCGTGAAGGAGATCAACGGGGAGGCCGCGGCCGGCGGACCGAGCCACCTGTTCAGGCTCGACCTGCGCGAGGTCTCGGCGGTGGGCCTCAACGACGAGCGCACGGCCCTGGTGATCGAGGTCTGGACGCCGGACGGCGGCATCCGGACGATGAACCGCTAGGCCGTCAGGCCCAGCCGCTCCGCGCGCTGCACCGCCTCGGCGCGGTTGCGCACTCCAAGCTTGCGGTAGAGCGCGCTCGTGTGCTCCTTCACGGTGTGCGGGGAGAGGAAGAGGCGCTCGGCGATCTCCTTGTTGGTGGCGCCGCTCGCCATGTGGGTGAGCACCTCGCGCTCGCGTTCCGACAGCGGCGCGGAGGGCTGCTCGGCGCGCGGCGCGAACACCGTCATACCCTTGCCGACCATCCGCACCGCCATCGCCACGTCGTGCGCCGGCCAGTCCTTCGACACGAATCCCGCGGCGCCCGCTGCCTTCGCCGCCTGCGGCGAGATCCAGCCGGCGCCCGAGATCAGCAGGACGCGCGTGTTCGGCGACTCGCGGCGGATCGCCTCGCACAGCTCGGCGCCGGACTCCTCGCCGAGGAAGAGGTCCACGAGCGCCACGTGCGGCTCGTAGCGGCGCGCCATCTCGAGCGCCTCCTCGACGCTCGACGCAGTCAGGCAGCGCTCGACCCACGGCTGCTCGGTGAGGAGCAGGCGGAAGCCCCAGTGCACCACGTCGTGGTCGTCCACCACGAGCACGCGCAGGTTGCGGTCCGGGCTCACTCCGACGAATCCTCCTCCACCGGCACCACCAGGCGCACGCGCCAGTCCTGCCCCTCCGGCCCGAACTCCACCAGCGCGCCGCGCTGAAGCGCCTCGAACGCGGCCAGCCGCAGCCCCATGCCGGTGCCGGTGGGCCGCGGCCCGGGCTTCGCGCCGTCGTTGCGCACCTCGAGCACGAAGGTCCCGTCCACCCGTCCCACGTGCACCCGTACGGAGCTGGGGCGCGCGTGCTTGTGGGCGTTGCGGAGCGCCTCGGCGAGCACCGACTGCGCCAGCGCCTCCACGTCGTCCGGCACCTCCACGCCCTCTTCCCAGTAGAGCTCGAGCGGCAGGTCCTTGTAGTGGCGACCGAGCCGGGCGAGCTCCCCGCGCAGCGTCGCCCCGGTGTCGAGGCTCGGCGGCGCGAGCGGTCGCGAGAGCGCCTCGCGCAGGTCGGCGAGCGCGGCGTGCATCTCGCTCGCGCAGCGCTGGCGGGCCTCGTCGCTGAGCGCGTGCTCCGAGCCGAGCACGAGCGACACCCCGAACAGCCGCTGCACCACCCGCTCGTGCAGCTCGCGGGCGAGATCGATGCGCGCCTGGAGCAGCCGCGCGCGTCCCTGCTGGCTCGTCGCGATCCTGACGCTCGCGGCGAGCGCGGCGGTCTTGCCGAGCGTCCACATCGCGTGGCGCTCGTTCTCGGTGAGCTCGAAGCG
>DASUQG010000199.1:0-3650 GCA_036280695.1 Thermoleophilaceae bacterium | reverse complement strand
TTCTCGAGCCCGATCGGGCGCTGCTGCGGCTGCTGCTCCGGCTCCGCGGGTGCCTCCTCGAGGTCCGGCTGCTCCACTCCGAGCGTCTCGGCCAGCTCGCCGGACTCGAACATCTCCATGACGATGTCGGAGCCGCCGATCAGCTCGCCGTCCACGAACAGCTGCGGAATCGTGGGCCAGCCGGACACCGCGGACAGCTCCTCACGGATGCGCGGGTCGGGAAGGATGTCGAGCGCGGCGTACTTCACGCCCAGCGCATTCAGGGCTCCGGACGCGCGCATCGAGAAGCCGCAGGCCGGCTGCTGGGGGGTGCCCTTCATGAAGAGCATCACCCGGTTCTCCTTGATCGCGTTCTCGATGAAGCCGCGGATCTCGTCGTTAGTCATCGTGCGTCTCCGGGGGTCTGGGTCTTTATCGAAAGCGCGTGGATGGCGCCGCCTACCTCGTCGCCGAATACCTCGTAGATCATCTTGTGCTGCTGGATGCGGGTGAGGCCCTCGAACTGGTGGGACACGACCTCGGCGCGAAAGTGGTCTCCACCCCCGGTCGTGTCCTCGACGTTCACGTCTGCGCCAGGCAGAGCCTGTTCGATCCGCTCACGAAGTTCTTCTGCGCTTGGCACGGGGTATCCAGAGTATCGACACAACCGCCGATACAATCTGGGCAGATGGTCAATCTCACCGACATCGCTGCGCAGAAGGTGCAGGAGTTCATGTCCGGCCAGGGCGCCGAGGGCGACGTCGGCCTGCGGGTCGGCGTAAAGGGAGGCGGTTGTTCAGGCTTCCAGTACGCGCTCGCCCTGGACGAGAAGCGTGAGGATGACCACGTCTTCGAGATCTCGGGCATCCAGGTCCTCGTGGACCCAGCGAGCATGCAGTACGTCGACGGCTCGACCGTCGACTTCACCGAGAGCTTCATGGGCTCCGGCTTCGAGGTCTCGAACCCGAACGTCGTCGCCTCCTGTGGTTGCGGCTCCTCCTTCCGCGTAGCGGAGGAAGAGCCGAGCTGCGGCGCCTCGGTCTGAACGCCGAGCGCGACCTCCACTGGGACGGCTGCGCAAACGCCCGCGACCTCGGCGGGTTGCCCACGGCTGACGGCCGTGTGACCCGCCGAGGCGCACTAGTCCGATCCGACGCCGTCGATGGCCTCAGCCCCGCCGGCTGGGAAGCGCTCCGCGCGCACGGTGTCCGAACGATCGTCGACCTGCGAAACGAGGACGAGCTGGCGGAGAACGCTGGCGGCGTCGAGACGGTGCACGTGCCGCTCGACGGCCTCGACGAGGACCCGGAGTTCTGGTCCCACTGGGCGAACGGGCCCCAGTTCGGCACGCCGCTCTACTACGGGCCGTTCCTCGAGCGCTTCCCGGATCGGATGGAGCGGGTACTCGACGCGATCGAGCAGGCCCAGCCGGGAGGAGTCCTCTTCCACTGTGTCGGTGGCCGTGATCGCACGGGGCTGGTGGCGATCGTCCTGCTGGCGCTGGCCGGCGTGCCGCCGGAGCTGATCGCGGAGGACTACCTGCGCGGCGCCGAGCGTGCGCCCACGCACAACCCCGCGCTGGAGGAGTTCCTCGCCGAGCAGGGCACCTCCGCTCGTGATCTCGTGGTGGAGCTCGCGACGGGCCTCGAGCTGGATCGACCGGCGCTCCGTGCCCGTTTGATTGCTTAGATGCGCCCGTGGCTATGACGCCGAGGGGATCGGGGCGTCCAGGGGTCGGGCTTCGCGGGCTCGTGTTGCTCGTGATCCTGTCGCTCTCGCTCGGCGCCGTGGCGCTCGCGTACGGCCCTACCGCCGCGCAGTCGCCGTTCGCCGACGAGCCGCCGCTTACGCCCACGCCGCGTGCCGAGTGCGGCCCGGGCTCGCGACCGGAGACCGGTGTCCAGGGCCGGGTGAGCCCCGACGATCACGCGAGCGGGAGGGCGGCCAAGGGCTTCACCTGCAATACGGAGCTGGTCGGGCAGTACAGCAAGCCGAACGCGCAGGGCACGGTGGGTGGGTTCAAGGTCGAGCGCTACGTGGACGCGGCCGGCCACGAGTGCGCGTACTACGACACGACGCTGATGTGGCCCACCAACGCGCTCGACCAGGAGGGCGGCGTGAACGTGCTGGACATGGCCGACCCGGCCCACCCGGCGCTCACGACCAGGCTGCTGACGCCGGCGATGGACACGCCGCACGAGTCGCTCGTGCTGAGTCAGAGCCGCGGGCTGCTGGTGGCCGTGGCGGGCAACCTCACCACGAACGTCGGGCAGATCGACATCTACGACATCTCGAAGGACTGTCGCCAGCCGGAGTTCCGGTCGACCACCCCACTGGGCGTGCTCGGCCACGAGAGCGGGCTGTCTCCGGACGGCCGCACGTTCTACTCGGCGTCGCCGACCGGCGAGACGATCGTGGCGGTCGACATCTCGAATCCGACACTGCCGCGGCCGATCTGGTTCGGGCACTACGACTCGCATGGCCTCTCGATCAGCCGGGACGGTAATCGCGCGTACGTGGCCGGTATCAACTCAGGGCTGATCATCCTCGACACCACAGAGGTTCAGTCGCGCGTGCTCAACCCGAAGGTCACCGAGGTGGCCCGCCTTCAGTGGAACTCGATGAGCATTCCGCAGAACGCGATCCCGGTGACCATCAAGGGGAATCCGTACCTCGTGGAGATCGACGAGTTCGGAGGCCAGTCCCAGGTGGGGGCGGGCCGGATCATCGACATCGGCGACGAGGCTCACCCGAGGGTCGTCTCGAACCTGCGGCTCGAGGTTCACCAGAAGGAGAACTTCGAGGCGCAGAAGAACGACAACGGCGCGCAGAACCCGGTCCAGGGCTACGCCGGCCACTACTGCAACGTCCCGACGCGCGTGGATCCGCCGATCGTCGCGTGCAGCATGATCCTCTCGGGGCTGCGCGTGTTCGACATCCGCGACCCGGCGCACCCGCGCGAGATCGCCTACTTCAACGCGCCGGTCACGCCGCGCATCCTTCCGCCGGGCGGCGTGAATCCACCGCCAAGCAACTGGGCGATGGCGAGCCCGTCGTTCGTGCCGGAGCGCAACGAAATCTGGTACTCGGACGGGCTGAGCGGCTTCTACGCGGTCCGGCTCACGAACACGGCCGCGCAGGTGGGCTCCCCCGGCGGGCCAAGCTGCCTGGCCCGGCGCTCGCCGATCGGTCCGCGCAACATCGGCCGCGTGCGGCTCGGCCTGACCCGCACTCGGCTCCGGGCGCTGCCGCTGCGGCGGGTCCGGACCACGCGGCACCTGTACCGCTATTGCGTGAAGCGGAGCAGGGGAAGGGTGACCGCCGTGTTTTCGCGCCGCGGCCGCGTCGCGCTCGTGGTCACCAGGGCCCGCGGCCACGGGAACCGGGGCGTGCGCCCGGGCTCGCCGGCGCGGCTGCTGCGGCGGGCCTACCCGCGGCGGCGCCTGATCGCTCGCGGGGTCTACCGGGCCAACCGGCACAGCCTGCGGCTGATCGGGGTCCGGCGAGGACGGGTGAGGTTCCTCGCGGTTGCGTCGCGGCGCCTCCTGCGTCACCCGGGCTTGTTGTCGAGAGAGCTCCAGAGGTAGAGGCACGCGAGCGTCCGGTACGGGCGCCAGGGGCGCGCGATCTTCTCCATCCGCTTCGCGTCCGGCAGCTTGCGCAGCCGGTAC
>DASUQG010000198.1:0-3089 GCA_036280695.1 Thermoleophilaceae bacterium | reverse complement strand
GTTCACGACCACCGCGTCGGTCAGGTAGCCGTAGAGGTTCAGGTAGGTGAATGTGCGCATCGACTCCTTCACCACCATCCGGTCCGGGCTCGTCACGAGCCGGATCGACGTTCGGGAGCGGTCGCGCAGGATGCCGTTCATCGCCACGAGGTTGCGCGCGAGGCGCTCCACGTCGGCGAATACCGCCTCGCCAGGCAGCGGCATGTCGAACAGCGTGCGCGCGAACGGCGCGAGCTTGCGCTGCGAGGGCAGGATGCGCTCGAGCCACCAGGTCACGACGTCCGGGAACGAGAGCAGCCGCAACGTCTCGCCGGTCGGCGCGCAGTCCACGATCACGCAGTCGAACTCGCCCTCCTCGTGGTGGCGCTTGATCCAGAGCAGCGAGAAGAGCTCGTCCATGCCGGGTGGCACGGTCAGCTCCTCGGCCGAGATGCGGTCGATGCCGCGCTCCGCGAGCAGGTCGCCGAGCCAGCCCTGCACGCCCTCCCAGTGGCGCTCCATCTCCTCCTGGGCCTGCACCTCCTGGCCGAACAGGTTCGCGCCGACCTGGGTCGGCTCTGCCCCGAGCGGGGCCTCGAGCGAGTCGGAGAGGCTGTGAGCCGGGTCCGTGGAGAGGACCACGGTGCGCAGCCCGGCGGCGGCGCAGCTGCGCGCGGTCGCGGCCGCCACGCTCGTCTTTCCGACTCCGCCCTTCCCTGTGTAGAGGATGGTGCGGGGCTCCATCAGGCGCCGCACTCTAGTCAGGTCAGCCCGGCCGGTTCTCCACCTGGATCTCGCCGCCGTCGCGGTCGCGCTTGCCGAGGCCGGTGCGGAGCTCCTTCGCCGCCACGCTGACCTTGAACAGGCCCGGGCCGCGCGGGGTCCAGGTGAACGAGCCGTCCCCGCGCCGGAAGGTCGCCAGGCGGCTGAACGTGACCGTCCCGTGCGGGTTCGTGACCTTCACCTCGATCGCGGAGAGCTTCGACACGTTGAAGCGGATCGCCACGGGCTGGTCCTCGGTGGCCACGCCGGGTCCCTTCCAGGTCAGCTGCGGCGGGTCGACCTGGTACCCGCGGTAGCGGCGGGCGTAGTCGCAGTAGAGCGGGCCCAGGTGGCGGATGCACATGCTCTGGAGGAACTCGCGCAGCAACTCGTGGTAGTCGCGGCTCGACTCGTGGCCGGCGTAGTTGTAGAGCGACCAGTCGCCAACGTCGCTGAACGGCACCTCCGCGCGGGCCTCCGGCTCCGCCTCGCGGTAGAGCCGGCGGGCGCGGTCGTCGTCAGCGAGCTGGCCGAAGTCGTGCAGCCCGATCAGCGACTGGAGGAAGGCGTTGAAGATGTAGAGGCCGGGCGCGAACGAGTACTGGAGGTAGTGAACGCCGCCGCGCGGCCCCCTGGTTCGAACGCCGCTGGGCGGTCCGGTCTCGAACGCGCCAAGGGCGCGCCGCGCGGTCTTCGCGTACTTGGGCTCGTTCAGCAGCTTGGCCGCGCGGCCGAGCGCCTGGATCCCCGTGGCCTGCGCCATGCCGCTCATCCAGGGCGGCGAGCCGCCGCCGAAGTAGAACAGGTACTCCCACGCGATGAAGCCGCGGCCGCGCTTCACGGCGAGCGCGGTCATCTCGTTGAGGATGCGGCGCAGGGCGGCCTCGTCACAGGTGGGCTCCTTGCGTTCGCAGAAACCGTGCAGGTGGTTGGCCTTCTTGAAGGTGGAGAGCGGGTGCAGCTGAAGGCCCTCACCGGCGAAGTACTGGAACAGGATCTGGCTGCCGCGGAAGCTCACCTGGTCGCCTGGCGCGGGGTAGGGGCGCCTGGGCCAGTACTGGCGGTTGCGCTCGAGCTGAAGGAATGCCACCGGCATGCGGGTAGCGCCGAGCCGCCTGCGGAGCGCCAGCGACTCGACCGACGTGAGCACGTACCGCAGCTGTGTGGCGCGCGCTCCGCGGAGGCGCCGGAGTGTCCGGGCGGAGCGCACGTAGGTCGCGCGCCAGCGACGGTATTCGGCTCTCTTGATGCGCTTGCGCCGGAGTTCCTTGCGCAGCGCTGCGTACACCGCCCGGCGGCCCCGCGTGGTCGAGGCGCGGGCACGAACACGCGAGCTGCTTGCCACGGTCGGCATGGCGAGCGCCGCCTCCGCGCGGGTCGGCACGGCGGGGTCCTCCACGCGCTCGGCGTGGTCCCCGTCCACCACGATCACCTGCCCGGCCTGGGCGGGCGTGGCGATTGCGACCGCCGCCACCGCGGCGATCCCTGCGATTCGCTTCACGTACCCCATCTGGTCATCCAACGTCCGGAATTGCGTCGAGTTGCGGTGGCCCAGCTAGTCTGCGCCGGGTGCGTCGCTCGTTCCTTGCTCTGCTTTTCGCCAGCCTGGCGCTCGCTTCCTGCGGCGGCGGAGACGACAAGGAGAACGTCCAGGACGTGCTCGACAAGGCGTTCAGCTCGTCGATCACGAGCGCGGATCTGAAGCTCGATGCGTCGATCCAGCTGAAGGGTAGCCCGGGGCTCGACAAGCCAGTGCGGATCACAGCCTCAGGGCCGTTTCGGACCAACGACGGCAAGCTGCCGTCCGTCGACGTGGACCTCAAGGTCGGCACGGACGGCGGCGGCCAGACCGTCACGACCGGCTTTCTCTCCACCGGCGACCGCGCCTTCGTGAAGTTCCAGGACATCTACTACGAGCAGCCGAAGTCCGAGGTGGCGAAGGCCAACCGCGCGATCGCGGAGAACAAGAACCGCCGCGGCTCGCTGCGTTCGCTCGGGCTCGATCTGCGCAGCTGGCTGGGGGAGGCCAAGGACGAGGGCGACGAGGAGGTGGCCGGGGTCGATACCCGTCACGTCTCAGGCAAGCTCGATGTCGAGGCCGTGATGCGCAACCTGAACACGTTCGTGCGCAAGTCCGGCGCTGCGCTCGGGGGCGCCACCGGCCAGACGCCTCCGAAGCCGCTCAGCGAGGAGGACATCCGCAAGGTGGGCGAGGTGGTGCGCGACCCGACCTTCCACGTCTACGTGGGCGAGGACGACGACATCATCCGGCGGCTGGCGGGCAAGATCGACTTCGACGTCCCGGAGGCGAGCCAGGCGAGCCTCGGCGGGATCCAGTCCGGCTCAAT
>DASUQG010000197.1:0-15921 GCA_036280695.1 Thermoleophilaceae bacterium | reverse complement strand
GATCTTCACGTTGCGGCGCTCGAACTCGGGCTTGATGCTCGCCATATAGCCGAGCTCCGTGGTGCAGACCGGCGTGAAGTCCTTCGGATGCGAGAAGAGGACCGCCCACGAGTCGCCCATCCAGTCGTGGAAGCTGATCTGACCCTCGGTGGTGTCCGCCTGGAAATCCGGCGCCAGGTCGCCGATCGTCAGGGTCATTCACTGACTCCTTTGTTGGGACAGCGGAGGACACCAATCCTCGCAGGGTGCGTCAACCGCGAGAAGTGAGCTTCAGCACACGGCTCTTCGACAGGACCGTCGCCCAGTCGGCGCCCACGCTCACCACCCGCGCGGGCACGCCGCGATGGCCGCGGACCGTGAACTGAGCGCGCGAGCGTCGGTCGAGCCGCGCCCGCGCCACCGCCCACCAGCCGAAGCGCTCTCGCAGCCGCAGCTGGAGCACCACGCGGGTGCGTGGTGACGCCGGCCGCGCCCTCACGTCGATGACCGCGCGGCCGGCCCTGGACCTCGCCGCCAGCGCGAGCGCGGGGCCCGCGCTCACCTCCACGCGCAGCTGCTGGCTCGCGCCGGCGGCCGAGACGGCGCGATAGGTCGCGGTCTGCGTGGCCACGACGTTGGCGTGCAGCGTCCCGGGCTCCACGTGGCCGTCATGGCCGCCGCCCTCGGGCGGCCCGGCAACCGCCACCGGCTGGTAGCCCGAGCCGGTGTCCGCCTCGATCGTGACCTCGCCGGCGCTTTCGGGGCCGCGCACGTGGAGCGCCACCGACGCGCCGGGCTGGACCGGCCGCCTCGGGCCGCCAAGGAGGAGCGGGTAGACCCCAACATCGCCGGTCATCCCGTCGTGGATCGTGCAGACGTACGGATAGACCCCTGCCGTCGCGAACACGTGATTGACGGCGGTTCGAGGCCCGAAGCGGCCGGAGTTGTAGCCGGCCGTCTCGGCCTTCACGTTGTGGGTCTTCGTGCTGTTGTTGCGCCAGATCACGGTGTCGCCCACCAGCACGTCGAGCTTGCCGGGGTCGAAGCTGCTCGTGCCGGCGGAGACGATGATCGAGTCCGCCTGGGCGGGGGCCGCCAGCAGGGCCAGCGCCAGGAGCGCTGCGGCGAGCGCCTTCATCGCGGCGAGACCCGGTAGATGCCGATCATGCCCTTCGCCATGTGCTGCTCCACGTGACAGTGGTAGAGCCAGGTCCCGGGAGCGTCCTCTCGCCAAGAGACGCGGAAGCTCTCCGCCGGGCCGAGCGTCCGCGTGTCCTCCGGAACGCCCGCGGCCGTGCGCCAGCGGTGGCCGTGCACGTGGAAGGTGTGATGCTCGTCGCCGATAGCGAGCACGTCCCACTGGACGCGGTCCCCGACCCTCGCGCGGTAGATCGGCGTGTTGCCCACGAAGGCGCGGCCGTTGATCGTCTGGAAGTCCTGCATCGCGGCGAAGACGGTGACGAACTCCCTGTCCGGCCTGCGCTCGCGGCGACCGCGGATCGAGAGCGCGCCCCAGAGCCCGCCGGCGAGCGACTCGTGCATGGAGGGCGAGTGGTCGTGGTAGGGCCAGACGCCCGCCGAATCGCGGCCCGCGTTGAGTCGGTAGGTGAAGGTCTGCCCGGGCTTGACGTTGCCTCCGCGGCCGGAGAAACCCGGGATGTACGAGCCGTCGGAGCCGGGTCTGTAGTGCACGCCGTGGAAGTGCATCGAGTGCGGAGCGTTCGGGTCCCTGTTCTTGAAGTGGATTCGCAGCCTGTCCCCGACGCGTGCGTGCAGCAGCGGGCCGGGAATCATGTTGTGGTCGACGCTCGCCACCGGGGCGTTGCGGAGCGGCCGCCGCCAGTTCTCCGTGAAGCGGCGGTATACGACGGTCGGGAACACCGTCTGCGCGGGGTCGTAGGTGGTGCCCATGATCCCGTCGCGCCCGTTGGGGACGATGTTCCACGTCGTCGGCACGGCCGCGACCCACTCGTGCCGCACCGCGGCCTCCGCCGGAGTGGCGGAGGCCGCGGCGAGCAGCACGATCAGGACGGCTAGCCGACGCGCCGTACGACCTTGACCTTGTTCTGCATCCACGGATGGATGGCGCAGATCATGTTGAGGGTCGTTCCGGCGTCTGCCGTGATCTTCACGCTCGTCCTGCCGCCCGGCGGGATGAGCACCGAGTCACCGGGACGGTTGAAGCCCTCCCGGCCGCGGTTCACGAGCGGCCTGGTCGGGTCCTGCTCCTCACCGGTGTCGGGGTTCACGGCGCCGTGAGCGACCGCGAGCTCGTCGCACGGCCCCTTGCCGAAGCAGGCTTCCACTCCCCTGACGGTCTTCGGCACCTGTCCGGCCCTTACGGCAGACCACGAGTGCGGCTGGTCGGTGCGGTCGACCAGCGTGACCCTGCCGCCCCTCTGGATGGTGAAGAGATCGCGGTTGAAGTGCATTCCGTCCGTAATGCTGCGGTTCGGAATCATCGATGCGCCGCCGATCGACTTCACCGTGACGTTCCGGGGCGCGGCGGCCAGCGCCGGGACTGCGAGCGCCGCAGCGGCGACGACCGCTACGGCAGCGACGGCCGTACGCGCGTAGTTGCGTCGTGTCATTTGTTCCTTTCTGGCCGCCGAGGCGGCGGTTGCCAACGTTGGAGGGCCGGTTGCCAAGCTAGGTGCGGTCTGTCCCCCCGTCAAGCGCCTTGTTGCAATTTGGTGGCATGCATCTCTATCGACGCCCACCGTATGCCGGTCGGCCGCCCCGGTCGTCGGCCTCACGGCCGAACTTGGCGTCATCCGAAAGGACGACACGCCGCCGCAGGGGGCCTGTTGGCTCGCCCCGATCCCGGGTACGATCCTCGGCATGAGCGGCAGTGCTTGGGGGATCGTGTGGCTCGCGATCGCGTTGAAGATCCCGATCGTCGCACTCCTCTGGATCGTCTGGTGGGCCATCAAGGACCCGCCGGTGCCCGAGCCGCAGGACGACGGCGGCGGCTCGCCGGACCGCGATCCGCACCGGCACCCGCGTGGACGCCCGCCTCATCCTCCGCGGCGCGGCCCGCACGGCGAGCCGGAGCCCAGCGCGCCGCGGCGCGTGCGCGTGGCCGAGCGCCGGCCGCGCGTGCCGTCGGACCATCGCGACTAGCGCCTGCGGTAATTTTCGGACCGTGACCGGCTTCTACATCGCGGGCATCGTCCTGGCCGTCTGGGCGCTGCTCGTGACCGCGATCGGAGTCATGCGCGAGGACTTCCCCGGCAGCCCCGGTGCCACCAGGCTGGTGGGCGCAATCTCGGTGCTGCTTGTGATCGTCGCGATCGGTAGCGCGATCTACCTGTCTGCCACCGAGGACCACGAGCCGGAGGGCGAGCACGCTGCCGCCCATTGACGACGGCCTCGCGGTCCACTACACCGCCCTGGAGCGCGGCACGCCGGTGATCAGCTCCGACGGCGAGCGGGTGGGCAAGGTGGTGGAGGTGCTCGACAACTACCGCGAGCACATCTTCGACGGGCTCGTGATCGAAACGAGCGGCGGCGAGCACCGTTTCGTGGACGCACCGGAGGTGGCCCGCACGGCCGAGCGCGCGGTCACCCTCACCATCACCGCCGCCGAATGCGCCGAGCTGCCGCCGCCGCCGAAGCAGGGGCCGCCGCTCGGCGGCACCGTCAAGCGGCTGTTCGGCCGGCGCCGCTGAACGCCGCGGCCGGCTCCGCTGATCCCTCGCTTGCCTGGGTTCGTCACAATCTGGGAACGAGACGAACGGGACGATCCCAGGGAGAGAGCAAATGGCCGACGAGCAGACCGAGCGTGACGACGGCGGCGGGGTAGCGACCGCGAACGAGACGCTCAGCGTCACGGACAACCGCACGGGCCAGACGTACGACGTCCCGATCGAGGACGGCACCGTCAAGGCGATGGACTTCCGCCAGGTCAAGGTGTCGGACGACGACTTCGGCCTGATGAGCTACGACCCGGCGTTTACGAACACCGCGTCGGTGCGCAGCTCGGTCTGCTACATCGACGGCGAGGCAGGGGTGCTCGAGTACCGCGGCTACCCGATCGACGCGCTCTGCGAGCGCTCCTCGTACCTCGAGGTGGCGTACCTGCTGATCTACGGCGCGCTGCCCACCCAGGAGCAGCTCGACGAGTGGATCTTCGAGATCACCCACCACACGTTCGTCCACGAGAACATCA
The DNA here is from genome assembly GCA_036280695.1 of Thermoleophilaceae bacterium. Taxonomy (GTDB): domain Bacteria; phylum Actinomycetota; class Thermoleophilia; order Solirubrobacterales; family Thermoleophilaceae; genus JACVRW01. The sequence continues at coordinate 11,771 of DASUQG010000197.1, read as the reverse complement.
AGAAGTTCGTGGAGGGCTTCCGCTACGACGCCCACCCGATGGGGATGCTGCTCGCCACGGTAGGCGCGCTCTCGACCTTCTATCCCGACGCGAAAAGGATCGACGACGACCTCGAGCGCCACATGGCCGCCGTCCGCCTGATCGCGAAGATGCCGACGCTCGCCGCCTTCGCGTACCGGCACAACCTCGGGCTGCCCTACGTCTATCCGGACAACGAGCTGTCCTACCCCGGCAACTTCCTATCGATGATGTTCAAGATGACCGAGTCGCAGTACGAGCCGGATCCCCGGCTCGAGCGCGCCCTGGACGTCCTCTGGATCCTGCACGCCGACCACGAGCAGAACTGCTCGACGAACGCGGTCCGGGGCGTCGGCTCGTCGGAGGTGGATCCCTACTCGGCCGTGGCCGCGGGTGTGGCGGCGCTGTATGGCCCGCTCCACGGCGGCGCCAACGAGGCCGTACTCAAGATGCTGGACCGGATCGAGTCGGCCGACAACATCCCGGACTTCCTCGAGCGGGTGAAGAACCGCGACGAGAAGCTGATGGGCTTCGGGCACCGCGTCTACAAGAACTACGACCCGCGCGCCGACATCATCAAGAAGCACGTGGACGAGGTGTTCGAGGTCACGGGCAAGAACCCGAAGCTCGACATCGCGGTGGAGCTCGAGAAGCGCGCCCTAGACGACGAGTACTTCATCGAGCGCAAGCTCTACCCCAACGTCGACTTCTACTCGGGCCTGATCTACGAGGCGCTGAACCTGCCGCCGGACATGTTCACGGTGATGTTCGCCATTCCGCGGACGTCCGGCTGGATCGCGCAGTGGCTCGAGATGGTCACCGACCCGGAGACGAAGATCGCCCGCCCGCGCCAGATCTACACCGGCGCCCGCGAGCAAAGCTACGTGGCGGTCGGCGAGCGCGAGAAGCGCAGCGACCCACCGTCTGGGCGCGCGGCCACCTCGATGATCGATCCGGCCAAGCGGTAACGCCTGGCTGCGCGCGGCTGTCAGATCCGGAAGACGGGCACGAGCCGCTTCTCGTGCTCGGCCTCGATCTCGGCCACGACCTCCACGTGCTCCTCAATGCCCGAGCCGCGCAGCTTGGTCGCGAGGAGCTCGTCGATCTGGAACAGGCCCGCGGAGTTGTTCATCGCGATCCGTACCTCGACCGCCTTCTCGTCGCCGGGCTCGATCGTGACCGCGTCGATCGCGGCGGCCGACACCGAGTGGATGTTCGGGCGCCGGGTCTCGAAGGGGATGCGTGAGCGGCCGCTCGCCATGTCGAGCGCGTCGGCCACCCGCACGATCCCGGCCTCGATGGTGTGAGGGTCGCCCGCGCGGCGGTGGCCGATCACCGCGTGGAGCGCCTCCGAGATCACCACCGTGAGCTCGGGATCCTCGTAGCAGCCGTCCAGCAGCGTCGGCACGCGGTCGGCCGCGAGGAACAGGCTGTACTGCTCGTGGTCGGTGCGGTGGATCGACATGCCGGTGTCGTGGAAGAGGCACGCCGCCGCGATCACCACCTCGGCGTCGCGTGCGTTCATCCCGTGCTGGGTGACCATCGCGGGCTCGACGCCGCCGCGGTTGAGCAGTCGAAACAGGCGCAGCGCGATGTTCACGACGATCTGGATGTGGACCCAGGAGTGATCCGACATGTCGCGCCGGTCCGCGTTCACCTGCTGCATGTACCACCACGCGTGCAGGCGGCGGTCGGCGTTCGCCGCGTCCAGGAGCCGCTCGAGCTTGCGGTTGCCGCGGGTGGGCACGCGGATTTCCGTCGGCGGCAGGTCCACTGCGGATACCCTTCCACAAGGTGAAAGTCGAACCCCTCGTCGACGGCCATGGCCGGCTGATCTCGGACCTGCGCGTGTCGGTCACCGACCGCTGCAACTTCCGCTGCCAGTACTGCATGCCGGCCGACGGGCTGCCCTGGCTCGACCGCGAGGAGATCCTCCACTTCGAGGAGATCGAGCGCGTGGTGAGGGTGCTGGCGCCCATGGGTGTGACCGACCTGCGGCTCACCGGCGGCGAGCCGCTCGTGCGCCGGGAGTTCCCGCGGCTCGTCTCGATGCTCGCCCGCGTGGAGGGAATCGAGGACCTCTCGCTCACCACCAACGGCTACCTGCTCGAGCGCGACGCCGCCGCACTGGTCGAGGCGGGCATCACGCGCGTGAACGTGTCGATCGACTCGCTGCAGCGCGACCGCTTCTTCCAGCTCACCCGGCGCGACTCGCTGCCGCAGGTGCTGCGCGGGCTCGAGGCCATCGGCACCCATCCCGAGGTGCGCCCGATCAAGGTCAACGCCGTCGCCCTGCGCGGCTTCACCGAGGAGGAGGCGTTGCCGTTCGCGGAGTTCGCCCGCTCGACGAGCTACCAGGTGCGTTTCATCGAGTTCATGCCGCTGGACGGGGACCACGCGTGGACGAGCGACCAGGTGCTTCCGGGCGAGGAGATACGCGCGATCATCGACCGCGTGCACCCGCTCGAGGAGCTGCCGCGCGAGCCGCACTCGACCGCGCGCGTGTTCCGGTTCGCAGACGGGCGCGGTGAGATCGGCTTCATCAACCCGGTCTCCGAGCCCTTCTGCGCGGACTGCAACCGCATCCGCCTCACCGCCGACGGCAAGCTGCGCACCTGCCTGTTCTCGATCCACGAAACCGACCTGCGCGCGCCGCTCCGCGAGGGCGCAACCGACGCGGAGCTGGCGAGCGTCATCCGCGACGCCGTCTGGCGCAAGGAGCTGAAGCACCACGTGGGCGAGCCGGGCTTCCGCCAGCCGCCGCGCACGATGTCGGCTATTGGCGGCTGAGTCGTACACGCTTCGGGTGCGTAGTCGGGGCAAGGTGCGCAAGCTGCGCTGCTCCGCTTTGACTGATGCATTGGACGTGCTCGAGCGGGAGGGACGTGAGCTGGAGGCGGGCGCGGACGGTCGGCCCGAGGGCGGGACGCTCATTCGCCGGCTGGAGCCGGTGCAGATCGTGGTTGCGCGACTGGAGCTGTCGGGGCCCGGCCGCCTGCGCGCCGGGGTGGACGTGCGCGGGGACGGATCGAGCGAGGCCTTCACCGGGCGATTGCGGCGAAGCGTCGTGGAGCAGCGCGGCGGCGAGAGTTCCTACGATGCACTGCGCCGCGAGCTCACATGAAACGCTGGCGCGTGCCACTGCCGAGAGGAGCCGAGCCGCCGATCCGCGTCTTCGTGAACGGCGTCCCGCAGGAGGAGGGACGTGACTACGAGCTGATCGGCCGCGAGCTCCACTTCGACAAGCCGCTCGAGAAGGAACGCCTCAGCAAGGGCAAGTGGACCGCGATCTTCTTCGGCCTGTGGGGCTACTACGGGAAGAACGACTCGGTGGACGTGCAATACCGGGTCGGCGGGCGCGAGACGGTGGCCACGGGATTGGAGATCATCCCGCCGGAGAGTTAGCGTGCCGTCGGGGTCAACCTTGACACGACCGTGTTAAGGTCTGTTTCCATGCGGATCGCAGACCTGCTGGAGCGCCAGCGGCCGGTGTTCTCCTTCGAGTTCTTCCCGCCGAAGACCGACGAGGGGCAGCAGACGCTTCGGAACACGCTCGAGGTCCTGAAGGACGACGCTCCGGACTACGTCTCCGTGACCTATGGCGCCGGTGGCACCACTCGCAACCGGACCGTCGAGATCACCAAGACGATCAAGCGCGACTTCGGCATCGAGGCGATGGCGCACCTGTCCTGCGTGGGCGAGCCGAGCGAGCGGCTCGTGGAGATCCTCGAGGAGATCGATGCCGCCGGGATCCAGAACGTGCTCGCGCTCAGGGGCGATCCGCCCCGCGGCGAGACGGCGTGGAAGCCCCACCCCGGCGGACTCTCGTTCTCGGTCGAGCTGATCAGGTTGATCCGCGAGCGGTTCGACTTCTGCGTGGGCGCGGCGTGCTTCCCCGAGGTGCACCTCGATGCGCCCGACCGCGAGAGTGACCTCCGCTACGCGCGGGAGAAGGTCGAGGCCGGCGCGGGCTTCCTCATCACCCAGCTCTTCTTCGACAACGACTTCTACTTCGAGTACGTGGACGACGCGCGCTCGGCCGGCATCGACGTGCCGATCATCCCGGGGATCATGCCGATCACGAACTACGGCCAGATCCACCGCTTCACGGACATGTGCGGCGCCACGATTCCGGAGGACCTGGAGCGGCAGCTAACCGGGCGCGCCGATGACCCGGAAGCGGTTGCAGAGCTCGGGGTCGCTTACGCGACCCTCCAGTGCTCCGATCTCCTGGCACGAGGCGCGCCCGGAATCCACTTCTACACCCTCAACCGCTCGCCGGCAACGCGGGCGATCCTGGCGGCGCTGCGCGCGGCGCACCCCTGGACGCGCGCGAAGGCCGCGGTCTAGGCGAGCCTCCAGCGCTCCGGGTCGTCGCCGTCGAGCTTCTCGACCTCCCCGTGCAGCTGCATGTGGGTCAGGTAGCAGAGCGCCTCGGTCAGCCCCCAGCCGATCATCATCGGCTGCGGCACGTCGACGTCCTCCCACATCACCGGGACGAGCTCGAAGGCCGTGCGCGGACCGTCCGCGAGCGCGGTGCGGATCCTCTCGATGCGCTCCTCGATCGTGCGGCGATTCGCGGCGGCCAGGGCGCGCGCGTCGCGGACGGGGCGACCGTGGCCCGCGAGCACCAGTCCCACGTCCAGGCCGTCGACCACGTCGAGGCTCTGAAGGAACTCGCCGGCCGGGTCGGGCGTGTAGCCGAAGTCGTAGTAGAGGGAGACGCGGCCGAGGAGGTGGTCGCCTGACAGGAGCAGTCGGCGCTCCGGCTGGTGGAGCACGACGTGCGAGGGCGCATGACCGGGTGTCTCATACACCTGCCAGCTGCCGAGGTCTGTGTCCACCTCCACCCCCGGGACGAGCTCGCGGTCTGGCATCACGATCTCGGCGATCCCGAACCGCTGGCCGCTGCGGGCCTCCTTGAACGCCGCCAGCGCCTCCGTCGGCACGCCCGACTGGCGCTGGATCTCGAAGCGCCGGTCGAATGCGCGAGCGGGGTCCTCGGCGGCCTCCGTCATGTGTCTGTGGTTCGGGTGCATCCACAGCTCCGCGCCGCTCCCCTCGATGATCGGCGCGGCCTGGCCGTAATGGTCGGAATGGGCGTGCGTGCAGACCACAAGCCGCACGTGCTCCACGCGCAGGCCGGCCTGGTCCAGCGCCAGCTCGAGCTGGCGCATCGAGCCGGGTTCGTGGAGGCCGGTGTCGACGAGCACGACGCCGTCACCGGCGGCTATCGCATAGGCGTTGCCGTGCGGAACGCCGGGCCAGGGCAACGGCAGGCGCAGCCGCCAGAGACCCGGCAGCACCCGGTCGGCCCGGGCGAGCTCGCGTCGGCGCGCCGTCACGGGTCGATCAGAACGCCGGGGTTCAGGATGCCGGCAGGGTCGACGGCCGACTTCGCGGCGCGCAGCGCGGTGGCGAAAGGCTCCGGACGCTGCCGGTCGTACCAGGGTCGGTGGTCGCGGCCGACCGCGTGGTGGTGCGTGATCGTGCCGCCCGCTCCGAGGATCGCCTCCGACGCCGCCTGCTTCAACTCACCCCACTGCTCGAGCTCCGCGCCGCGGCGGGCGGGCGCGAGCACGGTGAAGTACGGCGCGGCGCCGTCCGGGTAGACGTGCGTGAGCCGACAGGTCACTACGCCGTCACCATCGAGCGCTTCCCGGACACGCTCGCGCACGCCGTCCACGAGGTCGGCGAAGCGATCCCAGGTGATCGCGGTCTCGAAGGTCTCGGCCAGGACGCCGGCGGCGACGAGCGTGTCGCGCAGGTACGGGGCCTGCAGGAAGGCGTCGCGCCAGGCGCCCTCGCCGCCGGCCGCAGAGCGCTCGCGCGGCCTGCCGCCGTGGTCCGCGCAGAGCTCGAGCGCTCGCGCAATCCATGCGTCCAACTCGTGATCGGCGGATTCGAACCCGAGGACGAGCAGCGCCTTGCCGTCGGGCGCCGCGCCGGTCAGCGCAGCCTCGACCGGGTCGAGCAGCCGGCAGTTCGACGGGTGGAGGCCGGACTGCGACAGCGCGAGCACGGCCTGCGCGCCGCCCTCGAACGAATCGAACAGGACCGCCGTGGATTCCCTGAATCGCGGCGCGTCCTGCACGCGCATCCACGCCTCAGTGATCACACCGAGGGTCCCCTCGGACCCGATCAGCATCCGGTCCGGGCTCGGTCCCGCGCCGGACGCGGGCAGGCGGCGGCTCTCCCACCAGCCGCGCGGCGTCAGTGCGCGCACCGACTCGACGAAATCGTCGATGTGCGTGTGGAGCGTGGCGTAGTGGCCGCCCGCTCGCGTGGCGATCCAGCCGCCCAGTGTCGAGAACTCGAACGACTGCGGGAAGTGGCGAAGGGTCAGGCCGTGGCCGCGCAGCTGGTCCTCGAGCGCCGGCCCGGTCACGCCCGCCTGGATGCGCGCCGCCCGCGACACCGGATCCAGCTCGACAACGCGATCGAAGCGCTTGAGGTCAATGGAGACGGCGGGGCGATCGGCCGGCGGCTCCACCCCGCCCACAACGCTCGTGCCGCCGCCGAAGGGGATCGCCGCGGCGTCGGCCTCCTCGCACCACGAGAGCACGCGCTCGAGCTCCGCCTCGTCGGACGGGTGGGCCACCACGTCGGGCGGGTTGTCGAAGCGACCGCGGAACGCGCGGACCACGTCGCGGTAGGACTTCCCGTACGCGTGGGCGGCGCGCTCGTAGGGATCGGTCCGGCAGATCGCGGCCAGCGAGGCGGGCGGCTCCAGGCGCGGGCTCGGAAGCTCGAGCTCCTCGACGGAAGCCGGCCGCTCGACCTCGGCGGGGCCGAAGCCGAGGTGCTCGCGCGCCGCGGCGGCCGCCGACTCGACCTCCGCGTGCTGCGGCTGCTGGTCCTCGAAGCCCCAGCCCCAGAATTTCCTCCGTCGCTCGCTCACCGGCCCACCCTAAGGCGCTCCGCCAGCGCCGAGCCGTTGTGGGCGTCGATCTGGACCAAATCGGCGGCCGTCGGCTCGAAGCCGCCCTCGCGCGCGTAGATCAGGACGGCGAGCCCGAACGGCTGCCCCTTCTCGAGGTTGCCGGTGCCGCCCCCGCCGACCGTCCCACCGTTCAGCTCCACGAAGTTCGTGGACGATCGGAAGCTCTGCATGTGGGTGTGCCCGGTGAGCAGGACGAGCGGGCGCCGGGGCGGCACGCGGCGCAGCTCCTCGGCGGCCTCCTCGGCCAGCATCGGCGAGTGCACCATCACCACGTCGACCCGCCCCAGGAGCGGCCGCAGCCAGTCGCGGAATTCCTCCTCCTGCTCCGGTGTCGGCTGGGGCTCGCCGACCGAGCGGAAGTGCTCGCGCGCCCGGCGCTCGAAGGGGTCGGAGTAGCCGGCCACGCGCAGGCCTCGCACCTTGACTACCTCGGGCCCGTAGCTGCCGTCCGGGCGCAGGCGACCGCGCTCGGTCAGGACGATCCCTCCGGCGAGGACCATCCTGCGCACGAGCGCGTCCGAGTCGTGGTTGCCGGAGACGAACACGAACGGGTGGCCGATCCGCACGATCCGCTCCACGAGCGTGAACTCGAACGGCGAGCCGCTCGAGGTCAGGTCGCCGGCGAAGAAGAGCGGCCTGCTCCCCACGGCTCGGTCGAGTGCGGGCAGCGCGAGCAGGTCGTTGTGCAGGTCGGATGCGAGCACCAGGTGGTGGAGATCGCGCCCCGCCTCGCGGCGCGAGCTGGCCGCCACCAGCCGGGCGAGCCCCACCAGCTGCTCGTTCAGCTCCTCGGAAATCGCGCGGGCGGAGCCCTGCGCTTGCTCGACCGCGCGCAGGGCAACCGGGATGTCCGGGCCGTTGGCGTAGTACTCGGGATCGGCGATCTCGCCGCGCGGCGGCAGCAGCAGGCCCACGGCGAGGCATAGCGCGAGCGTCGTTCCGATCGCCGTGGCGAACAGCCATCGAAGCCGCGGGGCTCCGTGCCCCCGCACGGCCAGCGCCATCACGAGCCCGGCGGTGACGGCGAAGGCGAACATCACGAGCAGGAGCACCCGTAGGTAAGACGCCACCGCGTCCCGCGCCTCGTGCCGCACCGCCCGCACGTCGGGGAGCTGGCCCGCGGCGAGGCGCTCGGCGGCCTCGCGATCCACGGTCCGCACGTCCACGGACAAACGGGCCGGAAGACGCACCGCCTCGAAGCGCGCGCCCCAGTCCACGAGCGGGACGTACACGTCGAGCGCGCCGCCGTGGAACGGCTGAACCGAGAGCTCGATCCGGCCCACGCTGAGCTCACGCTCCGCGCTATAGGTCGCGAGCGCCAGCAGCCCCCCGCCGAGAACGGCGATCACGACGAGGGCCACAGCCGCAGCGCTGCGGATGGTCCTCACCGCCCACAAAGTAGCGGCGCGCCGCTCGGGGGCTACAGTTGAGGGCAGGGATGGCCACACGCGCCACGAGCGTTCAGATCACCATGCCCCAGATGGGGGAGTCGGTTACCGAAGGCACCATCCTGGGCTGGCTGAAGCAGGTAGGCGACCGCGTGGAGGCGGACGAGCCGCTGGTGGAGATCTCGACCGACAAGGTCGACGCGGAGGTCCCGGCCCCGGTGTCCGGAACGCTTGTAAACATCGCCGCCGAAGCCGATGAGACGGTTCAGGTGGGAAGCGTGCTCGGCGAGATAGAGCCCGACGGCGACGGAGCCGCTCCGGCGGCCCCCGAGGAGGCCCCGGATGCCGGCGGAGAACTGACCGACGTCGCATTCCCGGAAATGGGCGATTCGGTGGCCGAGGGCACGGTTCTCGAGTGGCGTGTGAAGGTGGGAGACGCCGTCGGAGTCGATGATCCGCTCGTCGAGATCTCGACGGACAAGGTCGATGCCGAGGTGCCATCGCCCGTGGCGGGAACGATCGCGGAGATCCTCGTGGAAGCCGACCAGACAGTGGCAGTCGGTTCGGTGCTATGCCGGATCGCTGCCGGAGCCGCCGCGGCGCACGAGCCCGTGCAGCCGAGCGCGGAGCCGACCGAGAAGAGCCCTGCGGAGACTGCGCCGGCCACGAACGGCGGCAACGCAACCCCGGTGGCCGCCCGGATCGCCAGCGCGCACGGCATCGATGTGAGTGACCTCACTGGCTCAGGCCCCCGCGGGCGGGTGACCAAGGAGGACGTGCTCGCCGCCGTCGAGGGCAATGGCGGCGGCGCCCCCGCGGCCGCGGCGCCCGCCGCTGCGGCGCCCGCCGGCGCCGAGGTGCAGCCGATCCGCGGACCGGCCGCGACGCTCGTGAAGTTCATGAACGACAGCCGCTCGATCCCGACGGCCACGAGCTTCCGCACGCTGCCGGTGGACGCGCTCGACGGGCGGCGCAAGGAGCTGAAGGCGGGCGGCAAGAAGCTCTCGTTCACGCACCTGATCGCCTGGGCGATCGTGCAGGCCGCGCGCGACATGCCCGTGATGGGCAACGCCTACGCCGAGCAGGACGGCAAGCCACAGCGCGTGAGCCCGAGCACCGTGAGCCTCGGCCTCGCCGTGGACGTGGAGCGCAAGGACGGCACCCGCTCGCTGGTCGTGCCCGTCCTGCGCGACGCGAGCGAGCTCGGCTTCGCCGACTTTGTGGCCCGCTACGACGAGCTCGTGGTGGGCGCCCGCGACAACACGCTTCAGCCCGACGCCTACCAGGGCGCCAACATCACGCTCACCAACCCGGGCGGGATCGGCACCGTGGCGAGCGTGCCGCGCCTCATGCCGGGCCAGGGCACGATCGTGGCCACGGGCGCGATCGGCTACCCGCCGGGCATGACCACAGTGGATCCGGGGCGGCTTGCGGAGCTCGGCGTGCAGAAGGTCATGACGATGACCTCCACCTACGACCACCGCGTGATCCAGGGCGCCGAGTCGGGCGCGTTCCTGCGACGGATCGACCAGCTGCTCCAGGGCGAGGACGGCTTCTACGACTCGGTCTTCGAGGCCGTGGGCGTGACCCCCAGCGCGGATGCCGCGCCCGCAGCGGTGACCGCGGCCGAGCCGGTGCCCGCGACCACCAGCCCCGCCGCTGGCGCCGTGGCGGACGCAGCACTGCTCCAGGCGGTCCAGGCGGCCACGTCGCTGGTGAAGGCGCACCGCATGCACGGCCACCTGGCAGCGCGCCTCGACCCGCTTGGATCGGAGCCGGTCGGTGACCCTGCGCTCGAGCCGGCCACGGTGGGCCTCAACGAGGAGCTTATGCGGCGCATACCCGCGTCGGTCCTGCGCGTGGCGGTGCCCGGCGACACCTTCGCCGACGCGCTGCCGAAGCTGCGTGACACCTACACCGGCACGATCGCCTACGAGATCGAGCACATCTCGGATCACGAGCAGCGCGTGTGGCTGCGCAAGCACATCGAGTCCGGGACCTACCGCCAGCCGCTCGCCGCCGAGGCGCGGCTGCAGCTGCTCCAGCGGCTGTCCGAGGTGGAGGCGCTCGAGAGCTACCTGCACAAGGCCTTCCTCGGCAAGAAGCAGTTCTCGATCGAGGGGCTCGACTCGATCGTCCCGATGCTCGACGAGGAGATCGAGCTCGGCGCGGCCGCCGGCGCGCGCGAGGTGGTGCTCGGCATGGCGCACCGCGGTCGGCTGAACGTGCTGGCCCATACGGTCGGCCGCCCGTACGCGGCGATCCTGGCCGAGTTCGAGGGCGAGCAGACGCTCGCGGTGGACACCGCCGCGCCCGAGGGCGGCACGGGCGACGTGAAGTACCACTACGGCGCCAGCGGCACCTACCCGACGAAGTCGGGGCGCAGCGTCACGGTCACGCTCTCCCCCAACCCGAGCCACCTCGAGTTCGTGAACCCCGTGATCGAGGGCCGCGCCCGCGCCGACCAGACCACGCGCAAGGCGCGCGAGCTCGCGCACGACCCGGCCGCGGTGGTGCCCGTGCTGATCCACGGCGACGCCGCGTTCCCGGGCCAGGGCATCGTCTCCGAGACGCTCAACCTCCAGGCGCTTGCCGGCTACTCGACGGGCGGCACGATCCACCTGATCGCGAACAACCAGCTCGGCTTCACGACCGATCCCCAGGAGAGCCGCTCCACGCGCTACGCGTCGGACCCCGCCAAGGGCTTCGACATGCCGATCATCCACGTGAACGCCGACGACGTTGAAGCCTGCGTCTCGGCGGTGCGCCTGGCACACGCCTTCCGCGAGACGTTCGGCCGCGACGCGCTCATCGACCTGATCGGCTACCGCCGCTTCGGCCACAACGAGACCGACGAGCCGGCGTACACGCAGCCGCAGATGTACGAGCTGATCAAGAACCACCCGCCGGTTCGAAAGCTCTACGCCGACCGCCTGGTGGAGGACGGGGTCGTGAGCCAGGAGGAGGCCGAGCGCATGGCAAGCGAGGCCTATGCGCGCGTAGGCGAGGCGCACGCCGAGCTGAAGGAGTCGATCGGCGCGCCGCCCGACACCGGCACGCACGAGCTCGACCGCACGATGAGTCGCGAGCCGCGCACCACAGTGCCGAGGGACACGCTGCTCTCGCTCGGCGACCAGCTGCTGCGCCTCCCGGAGGGCTTCGAGGTGCATCGCAAGCTCCGCCCATTCCTCGACCGCCGCCGCGAGGCGCTCGAGTCGGGCGGTCCGATCGACTGGGCGCACGCGGAGGCGCTTGCGTTCGCGTCGCTGCTCGCGCTCGGAGTGCCGATCCGGCTCACCGGCCAGGACACCGAGCGCGGCACCTTCAGCCAGCGCCACGCCGTCCTGCACGACGCAGGGTCGGGCGATCGCTACAGCCCGCTCCAGCACCTGCGCGACGCCAACGCTCCGTTCGAGCTGCAC
>DASUQG010000196.1:0-4239 GCA_036280695.1 Thermoleophilaceae bacterium | reverse complement strand
GGCTTGAACCCGAAGCGGTTCACCAGCTGGGAGGCGCCGCCTGCCGACACGATGATCCCCGCCGACAGCGGCAGGTAGGCGAGGCCCGCCTCGAGCGGCTCGAAGCCGAGCACCTGCTGCATGTACAGCGTGATGAAGAAGAACATCGCGAACAGCGACATGCCCATCAGCAGCCCGATCACGTTCGCACCGCGCAGCGTTCGCAGGCGGAAGATCGAGAACGGGACGAGCGGGTGCCGGCGACGCGACTCGATCGCCACGAACGCCGCGAGCAGCGCGAGCGCCAGCGCGCCGAGCCCGAGCGTCTGGGTAGAGCCCCAGCCGGCGTTGTTGGCGTCGACGAGCGTGTAGACGAGCAGCGCGAGGCCGCCGGTCACGGAGACCGCTCCCGCGATGTCGAACGACGGGCTGGACACGTCCCGGCTCTCCTGGAGCAGCCGCGGCGCCAGCAGAGCCGCCGCGATGCCGATCGGCACGTTCACGAACAGCACCCACTCCCAGCCGGCCCACTCGGTGAGGATCCCGCCGAGCAGCACGCCGACCGCGCCGCCGGAGCCGGCCACGGCGCCCCAGACGCCAAGCGCCCGGTTGCGCTCCGACCCCTCGGCGAACGTGGTCGTGACGATCGACAGCGCCGCGGGGGAGATCAACGCAGCGCCAAGGCCCTGCACCGCCCGGGCGGCGATCAGCATCACGTCGCTCTGCGCCAGCCCGCCGACGAGCGACGCGGCGGCGAAGAGCCACATTCCGTAGATGAACATGCGCCGGCGGCCGAGGAGGTCCGCCAGGCGCCCGCCGAGCAGCAGAAAGCCGCCGAACACGAGCGTGTACGCGTTGAGGACCCAGGACAGGTTCTCCTGGGCGAAGTCGAGATCGCGCCCGATCGAGGGCAGCGCGACGTTCACGATCGAGGCGTCGAGCACCACCACGAACTGGGCCGTGGCGAGCAGCGCGAGGGCTAGGTTCTTTGCGCGGGGTGTGGCTGAAGGGCTCACGTGCGGTTCCTCACTAAGCGGAATATCGGTTCCGGTTCGCTCGGAAATATACGGAACCATGGTTCCGTTTGTCAAGTAACCGCGCTACGATCTCTCCTGATGGCCACGACCATGCGCTCCGACGCGCTCCGCAACCGGCAGCTGATCCTCGACGCTGCGCGCGCGGCGTTCACGGAGCACGGCGAGGACGCGCAGATGGACGACATCGCGCGGCGGGCCGGCGTCGGGGTCGGCACGCTCTACCGCCACTTCAGGACCAAGGAGATGCTCGTGGGCGAGCTGATCCACGTGAAGCTCTCCGACTTCGCCGAGGCCGTGCGGCGCAAGTTCGAGGAGGAGAGCGATCCCTGGGCGGCCTTCGAGGGCGGCCTGCGCGAGCAGACCGACGTGATGGCGCGTGACGCGGCGCACCAGCGGATGCCCTTCGCCGCCACGCCGGAGGCGATGCAGCGGGCCGAGCCGGCGGTGCGCGAGCTCCGGGAGGCGTGGGGCAAGGTGATCGAGCGCGCCAAGGAGGCCGGCGTCCTGCGCCAGGACTTCGAGGTCGACGACATCCGTACCTTCATGTGTGGGCTCGGCAGCATGATGGCCGCGGACGCGCAGGGGGCGATGCCCTACGACTGGCGTCGCCAGCTCGACCTGTTCCTCGACGGAGTGCGGGCCACGCGCCACTAGACTCCGGCGCCGCGATGCGACGCCTGGTAGCCACCTCTCTGGCGCTGTTCGCCATCCTGAGCGCCGGCTGCGGGGGTGGCGGCGACTCCGGCAGCGCACTGGACTCCGCGCTCTCCTACCTGCCGAAGGACGCGCCCTTCGCGGTTGCGATCGACACCGACGTGGAGGGCGACCAGTACGAGGCACTTCAGGCGCTGGTCACGAAGTTCCCGTTCGGGGAGCAGGTTCAGGACAGCCTGCGGCAGCAGCTCGAGGAGTCCTCGGGCGGCGTGAACTTCAACGACGACGTGAAGCCGGCGCTCGGCAACCCGTTCGTCGTGGGCGCAGCCGACGCGAGGTCCTTCTCCGGCGAGTCAGGCGAAAACGCCGTCGTGGCCGCCATCAAGGCGAAGGACAAGGACGCGCTCGACGAGCTGATCGACAAGACGAACGTGGAGGAGATCGGCGAGGAATCGGGCGCGACGCTCTATGAGGACGACGGAACGATCTTCGCCGTGGACGACGACATCGTGGTCTTTGCCGCCGACAGACAGCGGCTCACCGAGGCGCTGGAGCGCGCCGACGGCGACGACCACCTCGACGAGGACAGCTTCAACGAGGGCCTCGACGGGCTGCCCGAGAGCGCCCTCGCGCGAGTGTACGTGGACGTCGAGGCGTTCCTGGCGAGCGATCCGGACTCCGCGGATGCGCGCAACATCAAGTGGGTCGACGCCCTGCGCACGCTCGGCCTCACCGTGGTCGCGAAGGACGAGGGCATCGACGTGGACTTCCGCCTGCGCACCGAGGGCGATCTCAGCGACGCGGACCTGCCGATCGCGCCCGGCGAGGAGTCGCCGGACGTGATCAAGCGCAAGGGTGAGGTCGGGCTCGGCGTCCGCGACCTCGCTCACATCGTGAGGTTCGCGGAGAACGCCGGTCAGGCCGTGGACCCGGCGGGCTTCGGCGACTACGCGCAGGCCAAGAAGACGATCGACAGGCAGCTCGGCGTGAGCCTCGACGAGGACCTGATCGGGCAGCTCACGGGCAACGTGTCGGCCAGCGTGTCGATCGACGGGAAGTACGCGGTGCGGGCCGAGCTCAAGGATCCGCGGGCGTTCGAGCGCACCCTCGCCAAGGTCGCCGACGTCCTGCCGAGCTTCGCGGAGGGGGCGGGCCTCGGCACCGTGGGCCTCTCGAAGCCGAAGGGGAGCGATGACTTCTACGCGCTCGCGCAGCCGGACGGGGACGCCGTCGTGTTCGGGGTGATCGACGACGTGCTCGTGGTGGCCAATGATCCCGCGCAGGCGAGCAAGCTTGCCGGCGAGGAGCCGGTCGCCGTCCCGGGCGCCAAGGGCTCGGTCGTGGTGAGCGCCGACGCGGAGGAGCTCGCGAACATCCTCCTCGGCCAGTTCGGGCCGGCGCTCGGTCTGGGCGAGCTCGGCGGCCTCGGCGGCGCGCTGTTCACGCGGCCGCTCGGCGATCTCAACGGCTTCGTGTCCGCCAGCACCGATGAGCTGCGCGGGAAGCTGACGCTGGCGATCGACTAGCGCTCCGCTCGAGGGGGCGTTTTCGCTCGCCCGCGATGGGTAGGGCTTGCCCGTGGGGTTAGTTACAGGAGTCCTTTCGCTGGCCCGCGAGCCCGTCCGCCTGACACTGCGGGTGTGGGAGCTCGGCCTGTCGAGCGCCGCCGAGGCGGCGAGGCGCGGGCTCGAGCTGCTCGACCCGGATCGCGGGGTCGCCACCGTGGAGCACTACCCGCCGCCCCCGCCGCGCGGCAACGGCCGAGCGCCCGACCTGGCGGACGTGGCTCCGCCCGACGCGCCGCCCGCGGTCCCGGACGAGTTGATCCCGGACCACGTGGACGAGGAGGTCGTGCTCGTGGCCGAGGTGGCGGAGGAGGGCGCCGAGGACGGCGCCGGACCCGAGCTCCACATCGCGGAGCCGTGGGAGGGCTACGACCGCATGGCCGCGGTGGAGATCTGCGACCGGCTCACCGCAGCGACCCCGGAGCTGGCGGCCGCCGTGGAGCTCTACGAGTCCGCGCGCAGAGGCCGGCGCTCGGTGATGGACGCCGCCGGGCGCGCGATCAAGCGCTAGCCATCCGGCTCAGCAGCTCGATGGCGCCGCGCTTGTTCAGCGGTTCGTTGAGGTTGCCGCACTTCGGCGACTGCACGCATGAGGGGCAGCCGCTCTCGCACCGGCACTCCGAGATCAGCCTGAGTGCGTCGCCGACGAGCGCCTCGAAGCGCTCGAAGCCGGCGCGCGTGATGCCCACTCCGCCGGGGTGGCCGTCGTAGATGAAGATCGTGGGCCGGCCGGTCTGGTGGTGGTAGGCGGTCGAGAGGCCGCCGATGTCCCAGCGGTCGCACATCGCGATCAGCGGCAGCACTGCGATCTGGCCGTGCTCGGCCGCGTGCAGGGAGCCCTGGAGGACCTCGAGCGGGAACTCGTCGCGCACCAGCGAGTCGGGCAGCTCGTACCAGAGCGCCTGGGTCACGAACTCCTGCTCCGGCATGTCGAGCGCCAGCAGGTCCAGCACGGAGTGGTCCGTCACCTGCTTCTTCTGGTAGGCCACCACCTGCTCGGTCAC
>DASUQG010000195.1:0-2116 GCA_036280695.1 Thermoleophilaceae bacterium | reverse complement strand
CTCGGGCGCGAGAGAGGCCGCCCCGTCGCCTAGGCGGCCTTCTTCAGCGGCAAGTTCCGGTAGACCGCCGTCTCGAAGTCCATGTAGCCGGTGAACGAGGTGGGATCGGCGAACGGGAAGACCTGCGTCGCCCAGAAGCCGCCGACGCCGTTCTTCCGGTCGATCCAGTAGAACAGGTTAGGGAGGCCCGCCCAGCCGAGCGAGCCGGCCGGGCGCCCCGTCGGCGCGTCCTCCTCGTTGATCATGAAGGTCAGCGCCCAGGACTTGGGCATGCCGGGGAAGAACTCGGCGTCGTTGGAGAGCCAGCCGATGACGCCGGGGAGCATCCGGATCTTCCGCTCGCCGAGCTCGTTCTTCTCGGCCATGAGGACCGTCTCCTTCCGCAGCACGCGGCCGTGCTCGCCGGCGCCGTCGTTCAGCCACATGCGGATGAAGCGGCAGTAGTCGCCGACCGTCGAGTAGAGCCCGTGGCCGCCCATGTGGACCTCGGGGTCCTGCGGCAGCTCGAAGTCGGCGAGCGGCTTCAGGGAGCCGTCGGCCTCGCGCTGGTGGATGCGCGCGAGGCGGGAGCGCATGGACGGCGTCAGGGTGAAGCCGCTGTCCGTCATCCCGAGCGGGGCGAAGATCCGCTCCTGCATGACCTCGCCCAGCCGCTTGCCGGTGATCCCCTCCACGACCTGCCCGGCCCAGTCGATGTTGGAGCCGTACTCCCACTTCTCGCCGGGATCGAACAGCAGCGGCGTGTTGAGCGCCGCCTTGGAGGAGGTGATGACGCTCGGCTGGCCGTGCTCCTGCGCCAAGCGGTTGTACTGCTCGTTGAAGAAGTCGTAACCGAACCCGGCCGTGTGCAGCAGCAGCATCCGGGTGGTCACGTCGCGCTGGGGCGGCCGGAGCTTCGGCTTGCCGGCGGCGTCGAAGCCTTCCAGCACCTGCGCCTGGCCGATCTCCGGCGCGTAGTTCTTGGCCGGCGCGTCGAGGTCGAGCTTCCCGTCCTCGACCAGCTGGAGGACGGCCGTGCCCGTGATCGCCTTCGTGGTCGAGAAGATGGCGAACACGGTGTCCGTCGTCATGTCGGCGTCCTGGCCGAGCATCCGCTTGCCGGCGGCACCTTCGTAGATGTTACCGTTCCGGTCGGTCGCCATCGCGACCACGCCCGGCACGCGGGGGGTGCCCGACACCACCCTTTGCAGGATCGCGTCGGCCGCTGCCTTCAGACCGTTGCTCATCGCCTTCCCTGCCCTTCTCACGCAGCGCGCCGGTGCGCCCGGCCGCCACCACCGGGAAACGTGCGCCGACACCGATCCCCAGTCAACCGGAACGCGCAGCCGGGTAGCCGAGCGAGGGCCGCGGTCGGCATTGATCGCCACCTCTCGCAAACGGCGGCTGTCACGAGACGGCCATGGCGTCCCGCACGCGCAGGATCGTCTGGCGGCTGGTCCGGAACTCCCGCGCCAGGGCCGACACCCCCGCCCCTTCCTGCAACCGCCGCCCGACCTCCCGGCGCTGCTCCGCCGTGAGGCTCGAAGGCCGGCCGAGCGCCTTGCCCGCGGCCTTGGCCCGCTCGAGGCCCGCCTGGGTGCGCTCGACCAGGAGGTCGCGCTCGAACTCGGCGACCGCGTTGATCACGCCCATCGTCAGCTTGCCGGTCGAGCTGGCGAGGTCGACGCCGCCGAGCGCCAGGCAGTGGACCCTAACCCCGATCCCGGCGAGCTTGGCCACGGTGGCGCCGACGTCCATGGCGTCGCGGCCGAGGCGGTCGAGCTTGGTGACCACCAGCACGTCGCCGGCCTCCAGCCGGTCGAGCAGGCGGGTGAACCCGGGGCGCCGGGAGGTGGCGACGCTGCCGGAGACCGTCTCGGCGACGACGCGGCGCGGCTCGACCCGGAAGCCGGCGGCCTCGATCTCGCGGAGCTGGTTGTCGGTGGTCTGGCCGGCGGTGGAGACGCGGAGGTAGGCGAAGGTGCGCGGCACGGGCGGCGGTTTCCGTCCGGAATGGGTGCCCGGAACGTAGCCCGTGTCCGGAACCCTAGGAAGCTATTTTGCGGACGCCACGCGGGAACACGTCCGGAAACGGTCGATTTCGGACGGCCCCCGGATGGCCGCGGCATCACGCTTC
>DASUQG010000194.1:0-6367 GCA_036280695.1 Thermoleophilaceae bacterium | reverse complement strand
GGCCTCGAAGGCGCGGCGCTGGTCGTCGCGGGGAGCACGGTCGCGGTAGTAGTCGAGCCCGGTCTCGCCGATCGCCCGCGCGCGCGGGTGGGCCGCGGCGCGTTCGATCTCCTCGAGCCCGAGCTCGTCGAAGCCCGCGGTCTCGTGCGGGTGGCGTCCCGCGATCGCGATCACCTCGTCGTGGTCCTCCGCCGCCGTCAGCGCGTGCTCGATCGACGGGCCGTTCATCCCGACGGTCGCCATCCGCGTGACACCCGCCGCCCGTGCCCGGCCGACGAGCTCGGCCACGGGCGGCTCGCACGCGTCCAGGTGGCAGTGGGTGTCGATCACGGCTGGGCGCTCAGGCGGCCGGCGCCTCGGCCTCGACCCTGGGGAAGAGCTGGCCGAGCTCGCCGACCGTCGCACCGCCGGGCACGGCTCCGAGCGTGGCGTCCTCGAGCGCGAGGTCCTCGCGGCCGAGCGCGGCGAGCAGCTGCTCGCTCTTGCCAGGCATGAAGGCGTGCAGCAGCACCGACACCACGCGCAGGCCCTCCGCGAGTGTGTACAGCACCTGGTCGACCCGCTCCGCTTCGGCAGGGTCCTTTGCCAGCTTCCAGGGCTCCTCGTCCTGCACGTACCGGTTGAGGCGCTTGATCCTCCGCCAGATCTCGTCGAGCGCGGCGGTGAGCTCCACCTCGTCGATACCCGCCTTGACAGCCTCGAGCAGACCGTCGAACTCGGCGACCAGCTCGGCCGGCGGCTCGCCGTCCGGCACGACGCCTTCGCGGAAGCTGTTGATCATCGACAGCGTCCGGCTCGCCAGGTTGCCGTACTCGTTCGCCAGCTCGGTGTTGTACCTCGTCTCGAAGCCCTCGGGCGAGACCTCGCCGTCGGACCCGAAGCTCACCTCGCGCAGCACGTAGAAGCGAAGGGCGTCCGGGCCGTACACCTCGGTCACGTGGAAGGGCTCGATCACGTTGCCGAGCGACTTCGACATCTTGTGCTCGCCGAGCAGCAGGTAGCCGTGTATGGAGACCTTCTTCGGCACCTCGATGTCGGCCGCCATCAGCAGCGCCGGCCAGATCACCGCGTGGAACTTGAGGATGTCCTTGCCGATCAGGTGCACGTCGGCCGGCCAGAACCTCTCGGTCAGGTCCTCGCCCGGGCGGGCGTAGGAGAGCGCGGTGTAGTAGTTGAGGAGCGCGTCGATCCAGACGTAGATCACCTGTGAGTGGTCCCACGGGACGGGGACGCCCCACTTGAGCCGCGCGCGGCTGAGCGAGAGGTCGCGGAGGCCGCTCTTGATGAAGGAGAGCGCCTCGTTGTAACGGTTCTGGGGAGTGACGAAGCTGGGGCGGTCGGCGTAGAGCTTCTCCAGCGGCTCCTGGAATGCCGAGAGCCGGAAGAACCAGTTGTCCTCCTTCTCGATCTGAAGCTCGATCTTGTGAATGGGGCAGCGGTTCCCGTCCTCGAGCTCGGCCTCGGTCTTGAAGTCCGCGCAGCGCGGGCAGTACCAGCCCTCGTACGTGCCGGCGTAGACGTGGCCGTTGTCGTGGATCCGCTGGACCACCTCGGCGACCTTCGCCATGTGCTCGGCATCGGTCGTGCGGATGAAGAAGTCGTTGGTCACGTTGAGCCGCTCGGCGAGCTCCTTGAAGCGGACCGCGTTTCGGTCGCCGAGCTCCCGAGGCGTTATCCCGAGCCGCTCGGCCTCCTGGGCGACCGGCTCCCCATGCTCGTCCGTCCCGGTGAGGAAGAACACGTCCTCCCCGCGCTGCCGCATATGCCGCGCGAGCACGTCAGCCGCGATCGTCGTGTAGGCGTGCCCGAGGTGGGGCTCGCCGTTCACGTAATAGATCGGAGTGGTGACGTAGTAGGACATCGCCCATCGATGCTACCCGCGGGCGGTGGGTAGACCGGCTCGCCCCCGGAGCCCGGCGGGGCCGCCCGCCGGAAAGCTCAACACGTTGCGGTCATATATGGGACGTTTCGTAAAGAGCTTCCGCGCTGGCGCCCAGGGGAGGGCCTTATCGCTTGCCGAGCAGCGGCCGAAGCGCCCCCGCCAGCCGCGAGCTGCCGCGGGCGGTGGCTTTGCGGCCGTCGTCGGTGAGGCCGAGGATGCCTGCGGCGAGGAGCAGGCCCGCGCAGGCCAGCGCCCAGCCGATGTCGGGCCCGCCGGGACCGCTTGCCGCGGGCGGCGCGGATTTTCGGAGCATTGAATGAACCGGCGTGTGCTGGGCTCCCGGAGCCTGCCCGGGCCCTACGGCGGGCGCGGGCGCGAAGCGCGCGGCCCCGCCCGGTGCCGGCGCGACCTGGGGTGCCCGGAGCGCGCCCGGTGCCTGCCTCAGTGCCCCGCGTGGGTCGGGTGCCGGCTTGGGTCCGTCGAGTGGGACCGGCGCTCCGAGCGGCGCCGGCGCCGGCCGCGGTGCCCTGCCTGGCGCTGGCCGCGGCCGGGGTGCACCGCGTGGTGCCGGCAGCCGCCGCGGTGCGCCGTGGGGCCTCCGCTTCGGCGTGCCGCTGGGTACCGGTGCCGGCGCCGGCCTCGGCGTGAGCGGCGCCGGTGCGGGCGCCGGGTGTGGCGCCGGCCCGGGCGGCGGCGACGCGGCGGGCGGCGGCAGCAGGGACAGTGGGTCGACGTAGGCGTGGCGGGTGCCCGCTTCGCGCACTCCGAAGTGCAGGTGGGGCGCGGCCGCCGAGCGCTCGCCCGTGGTTCCGACCGCGCCGACGCGCTCGCCGCCCGACACGTGCTCTCCGGCGTGCACCGCCAGCGACGACAGGTGCAGGTAGGAGGTATCGAAGCCGTCGCCGGTCCGCACGCTCACCGTCAACCCCGACGAGCCCGCTGTCCCGGCGAAGCGCACCTCTCCCGACGCGGCGGCCACCACCGGCGTCCCGACCGCTGCCGCGATGTCGATGCCGCGGTGCTGTCCGCCCGCGTACGGGTCGGATCCGTTTCGGTACGGGGTGATCACCTCGCCGCGGACGGGCCAGAGCCACGCCGCCTGAGCCGGCCCGGCAAACGCGGCCGCGGCCGCGAGGAACGCTGTGAGGATGAGCAGAAGTCGGCGCATCCCGAGAATGTGCAGGCGCGCGCCCAGGGTGGCGAGGGGGGCGTGGCAGGGTTGTTGCGGTTAGTTACTCGGAGGTGAGAGCCCGGTAGAGAGCGTTTGCGCTCGCGCCGGTCAGGCCCGCCACCACGGAGGCCGCCTTACGGGGATGCGCGCCGGAATCCACCAGCGCGCGCACGGCGTCTACCGCGGCGGGGTCCGCCTCACCGGCCGGGAGCGGCGCCGCCGGCGCCAGCACGAGGACGATCTCTCCCTTCGGGGGTGCGGACTCGTAGCGCGAGGCCAGCTCAACCGCGGTGCCTCTCACCACCTCCTCGTGCGCCTTCGTCAGCTCCCGGCACACCGCCACCTCGCGGTCGGGGTCCACCTCGGCGAGCAGCGCAAGCGTCGCGGGCAGGCGGCGCGGCGACTCGAACGCGACCAGCGTGCCATCCGGATGCGACAGCAGCTCGCGCAGCTCGCCCTTCTTGCGCGGCAGGAACCCGTGGAAGTGCCACTCGTCCGCCGGCAGGCCCGACGCCACAAGCGCCGTGATCGCCGCCGAGGGCCCGGGCAGCACCTCCACCGGCAGCCCGGCGGCCACGCAGCCCCGCACCAGCACATATCCAGGATCGGACACAAGCGGCATCCCCGCGTCCGACACGAGCGCCACGACCGCCCCCTCGCGCATCCGCTTGACCAGCTCGGAGGAGCGCGCCTGCTCGTTGTGCTCGTGGTACGAGACGAGCTTCGCCCTGACCCCGTAGCGGTCGAGCAGCACGCGCGTCCGGCGCGTGTCCTCGCACGCCACCACATCCGCCTCGCGCAACGCCGACAGCACCCGCAGGGTGATGTCCTCGAGATTGCCGATCGGCGTGGGACAGACGACCAGCCGGCCGCTCACGACCCGGCATCCAGGTGGTCGAACGCGAGCAGCGCCGCGCCCATCATCCCCGCCTCGTCGCCGTAGTGGGCGGGCACGATCCGCACCACCTCACGCGCAGGCGCCAGCGCCCTCTCCGCCACGACGGCGCGCGCGGGCTCGAGCAGCATGTCGCCGCCGCGCACCGCACCGCCTCCGATCACGATCACCTCCGGGTTGAAGGTGTTCACGAGACCGACCAGGCCGTAGCCGAGCCGCCGCCCCACCTCTTCGAGCACCTCGCGCGCGAGGGGGTCGCCGTCGTGCGCAAGCTCGGTCACGAGTCCGCCGCTGATCTCCCTGTCCGCGGCCAGCCGGCGGCCGAGCTGCGAATCGGGCTGCTCCTGAGCCACGCGCAGGCCCTCGCGGCCGATCGCGTTCCCCGACACGAGCGCCTCGAAGCAGCCCTGTCCCGGACAGTCGCCGGGGCAGTCCGGGCCGTGCAGCTGGAGCACCACGTGGCCGAGCTCGGCGCCCACGCCGGTCGCGCCGCGGTACACGTCGCCGTTCACGAGCAGCCCGCCGCCGATCCCGGTGCCGAGCGACACCATCACAGCGTGCCGGGCGCCGGCCGCAGCCCCGCTGCGTGCCTCGGCGAGCATCGAGGCGTTGCCGTCGTTGTCCACCACCACCGGCAGGCCCAGCCGCTCGCTCATCAGATCCCGGAACGGCACACCGTCGAGCGCCGGCAGATGGTTCGACCAGCGCGTCACACCCGTCTCCCACTCCACCATCGCCGGCACGCCGAAGCCGATCACCTCGACATCCGGGGCGGCCGCCCGGACCTCCTCGACGGCCCCGGTGAAGATGTCGAGCGACTCCTGCCTGTCGGCGCCGCGCCAGGTCCTGTGAACCCTGTGGTGGACCACCATTTGCTCGTCAACGACGCCGCCCAGGAGCTTGGTGCCTCCGGCGTCGATCCCGATCACGCGCATCGGCGGCATGGGCAGTAGATATACAGAGGGGAGTGAACGACCCGACGCCAGGCCCCCCGGAGTACAAGGTCTACCGCTCGCGGCGCAAGCCGCTGGCGCGCGGCGGCGACCTCGATGCGCTCCGCCAGAGGCTCTCGCGCAACCGCGACGGCGACGAGCCGCGCGTGCCTCGCGACAGGCCGCCGATCACCCCTGGGCGGGTGCTCAAATGGGTTGGCCTGGCGATCGCCGGCTGGATCGTGCTGTCCCTGGTCCTGTTCCTGATCAGCGCCCAGACCCAGGAGGGCGTCTCTGCCGAGACGGAGCGCGCCCTCTCCAGCAGGGGAAGCCTGTTCACCGGCAGCAACATCCTCGTGCTGGGCTCCGACGTGCGCACGGGCGAGTCGATCGACGAGTCGCAGTCCGGCCCAGGCCGCTCGGACACGATCATGCTCGTCCACTCGGCCTTCGGAAGCGTGCGCAAGCTCTCGATCCCGCGCGACGTGGAGGTGAACGTCCCCGGCCACGGGATCAACAAGATCAACGCCGCCTACGCCCTCGGCGGACCTGCGCTCACGATCGAGACCGTGGAGTCGTTCCTCGGGAACGGCCTGGAGGTGAACCACGTCGTCGAGGTCGACTTCAAGGACTTCCCTGACTTCATCGACTCGCTAGGCGGAGTGACGGTGAACAACAAGTCACGCATCTGCTCCCCTCCGTTCGACAACTTCTGGAAGGGGCTCAACTTCAAGAAGGGGGAGATCGAGCTAGACGGGCGGCGCGCGCTCGGCTACGCGCGGGTGCGCAAGAACAGCTGTGCGCCTGCCGAGGACGACCGCGACCGCGCCGCGCGCCAGCAGCAGGTGCTGAGCGCGATCGGCTCGCAGGTGAAGTCACCGAGCACGTTCTTCCGCCTGCCGTGGGTGAGCTGGAACGCCCCGCGGACCCTGCGCACGGACATGAACGGATTCCAGCTGATGATGCTCTTCGCGGACATGGCCACCGGCACGTCGGACGACACCGAGGTGCTCGAGGCCACCTGCTGCCGCGGGAGCAACCTGTTCGTGTCCGACGGCGCGAAGCAGGATGCCGTACGGAAGCTCGAGGAGGGCGACTAGGGAGCTAGTCCGAGCTCGACGAGCTCTTCGTGGAGCTCGAATCCTTCTTCTTCGGGGAGGAGTCGGACGAGTCCGACTTCGACGAGCTATCCGAGGACGATCCCTCCGAGGAGCTGCTCGCCGCCCCGGACTTCTTCTTGCCGTAGTCGGTGTTGTAGAAGCCGGAGCCCTTGAAGTGCACGGCGACCGGGTGGAAGACGCGTTGCACGGGCGTTCCATGCTCGTCGCAGACGGTGAGCGGGTCGTCGGTCATGCGCTGCATCACCTCGAACGTGTGGCCTCGCTCGCAGCGATACTCGTAAATCGGCATGGCACTCTCAGTATAGGAGTGCCAGAAACAGGGCCGTCAGGCGGACCGGGGCGGCTTCGGGCGCTCCAGGTCCTCCA
>DASUQG010000193.1:0-2172 GCA_036280695.1 Thermoleophilaceae bacterium | reverse complement strand
GATGTCGAGCACGCAGGCCGACTCGCAGGGTGCCGGGCAGATCAGCCCGGTGAACTCGGGGAAGTTGTTCGTGGCGTGCAGCTTCGTGAGCGCGTCGCGCCAGTGGTCGCGATAGACGAGGTCGTTCCAGTCCGGGATCAGATTGCCGAGCGGGCAGCCCTCGTGGCAGAACGGCACGCCGCAGTCCATGCAGCGCGCGCCCTGGTCGCGCAGCGTGCGGTCGTCCGGCAGCGAGAAGTACTGCCGGTAGTCGCCGACCCGCTCCGCGGGGTCGCGCTTCTCGAAGCCCACCCGCTCGAGGCGGAGGAAGGCGCCCAGCTCGCCCATGGCTAAATCGCTCCTCCGGCGGCGTAGCCGGGCGTTGCCGACGGCCCGGCCGCGGCGGCCGCCACCTCGGCCTCGCCCTCGGCGGCCAGCTGCTCGGCGAGCGCGCGCTTGTAGTCGTGCGGCATCACCTTGACGACCTTGTTGAGCGTCGTATGCCAGTCGTCGAGCAGACGGGCGGCCACCGGCGACCCGGTGCGCTCGCGGTGCTCCTCCACCCAGCCGCGCAGCTCCTCGCTCTCGTCCGGGGAGATGGCGTCGAAGCCCACCAGCTCGGTGTTGCAGCGGCCGCGGAAGGCGCCGTCGGAGTCGTACACGTAGGCGATGCCGCCGCTCATCCCCGCGGCGAAGTTCAGTCCCGTGGGCCCGAGCACCACCACGCGGCCGCCGGTCATGTACTCGCAGCCGTGGTCGCCCACGCCCTCGACCACCGTGATGGCGCCGGAGTTGCGGACCGCGAAGCGCTCGCCCGCGAGGCCGCGGAAGAAGGCGCGGCCCGAGGTGGCCCCGTAGAGGACGGTGTTGCCGACGATCACGTTGTGCTCGGCGGCGAAGGTGGCGTCGGCCGGGGGGCGGACCACGATCGTGCCGCCGGAGAGCCCCTTGCCGCAGTAGTCGTTCGCGTCGCCGTCCAGGAGCAGCTCCACCCCGCGGGCGAGCCAGGCGCCGAAGCTCTGGCCGGCCGATCCGGTCAGGCGCACCTCGACGCTGCCGTCGGGCAGGCCGTTCTCGCCGTGCACGCGCGCGATCTCGCCCGAGAGCAGGCCGCCGACGGCGCGGTTCTTGTTCTCGATCCGGTGCTCGAGGCGAACGGGCCTGCCGTCCTCGATGGCGGGCCGGCAGAGCTGAAGCAGGTCCACGTCGATCGAGTCGTAGAGCACCGGGTCGGGGCGGCGCACGCAGCGGCGCGGCGCGTCCGGCGCCACGTTGTCGGGCACGGAGAGCAGCGGCGCCAGGTCGATCCCCTGGGCCTTCCAGTGGTCCGCCGCGTCCTCGGTCTCGAGCAGCTCGGTGCGGCCGATCAGCTCCTCGATGCTGCGCACGCCGAGCCGGGACATGATCCGGCGCGCCTCCTCGGCCACCATGAAGAGGTAGTTCACGACGTGCTCAGGCTGGCCGTCGAAGCGCGCCCTCAGCTCCGGGTCCTGGGTCGCGACGCCCACCGGGCAGGTGTTCAGGTGGCAGACGCGCATCATCACGCAGCCGAGCGCGATCAGCGGAGCGGTGGAGAAGCCGTACTCGTCGGCCCCGAGGATGGCGGCCACCACCACGTCGCGACCGGTGCGCATCTGGCCGTCGGCCTCCACCAGGATGCGCGAGCGCAGGTCGTTGCGCAGCAGCGTCTGCTGGGTCTCGGCGATGCCGATCTCCCACGGGATGCCGGCGTGCTGGATCGAGGCCTGGGGAGAGGCGCCGGTGCCGCCGTCGTGGCCGGCCACCACCACGTGGTCGGCGTTCGCCTTGGCCACGCCTGCCGCCACGGTGCCGACGCCGACCTCGGAGACGAGCTTCACGGATATGCGAGCGCGCGGGTTCGCGCAGCGCAGGTCGTAGATCAGCTGCTTGAGGTCCTCGATCGAGTAGATGTCGTGATGGGGCGGCGGGGAGATCAGGCCCACGCCGGGCGTGGAATGGCGCAGGCGCGCGATGTAGCGGTCGACCTTGTGGCCGGGGAGCTGGCCGCCCTCGCCGGGCTTCGCGCCCTGAGCGACCTTGATCTGGAGCTCGTCGGCGTTCACCAGGTAGTGCACGGTCACGCCGAAGCGGCCGGACGCCACCTGCTTGATCGAGGAGCGGCGGTCGTCGCCGAAGCGCGCCGGGTCCTCCCCGCCCTCGCCGGTGTTCGAC
>DASUQG010000192.1:0-2681 GCA_036280695.1 Thermoleophilaceae bacterium | reverse complement strand
GCCACGATGGCCGCCGCCCCGAGCATCCGCGCGGCGTCCGCGAGCCGGAAGTAGTCCGGCCTGAAGTCGTGACCCCACTGCGACACGCAGTGGGCCTCGTCCACCACGAACAGGCCCACGTCCACGGAGCGCATGCGGTCGAGGAAGCCCACGGCCGCGAAGCGCTCCGGCGCCACGTACAACAGGCTCAGCTCACCGGCCTCGGCGCGCCGCAGCGTCTCGGCGTTCGAGCCGCCGTCCTGCTGAGCGTTCACGAGCGCCACCCTGTCGCCGAGCCCGCGTGCCGCCAGCGCCTCGACCTGGTCCTGCATCAGCGCCACGAGCGGCGATACCACGACGGTGAGGTCGTCGCGCAGCAGCGCCGGAAGCTGGTAGCAGAGCGACTTCCCGGACCCCGTGGGCATCACCACCAACACATCGCGGTCCGCCAGCGCGGCCTCGCAGGCCTCCCGCTGCCCGGGCCGGAAGGCGGCGAAGCCGAAGTGCTCGTGAAGGGCTGCCGAGAGATCCATCGGGGAGGCGAGAGTAACGCCGGACCCGGCGGTTCCAGCGGCGCGTCGGCGAGTCGTTACAGAAAGACTCAGCTCTTTACGACCGCGAGCTCCTCGAGCGCGTACTTGCCGTTCGCGGACTCGGTCCGCTCGAGCGGGTAGTCGCCGGAGAAGCAGGCGTCGCAGTGGGTCTCGCGCGTGGAGCGGATCGCCTCGTAGACGCCCTCCAGCGACAGGTAGCGCAGCGAGTCGCAGCCGAGCTCGGCGCCGATCTCCTCCTCGCTGCGCCCGTGGGCGACCATCTCCTGCGTCGTCGACATGTCCACCCCGTAGTGGCACGGGTGGCGGATCGGCGGCGCCGAGATGCGCATGTGAATCTCCGCCGCGCCGGCGTCGCGGAGCATCTGCACGATCTGGCGCGTCGTGTTCCCGCGCACGATCGAGTCGTCCACCACCACGAGCCGCTTGCCCGCCACCACCTCGCGCAGCGGGTTGAACTTCATCCGCAGCCCGTGCTTGCGCAGGTCCTGGCCGGGCTGGATGAACGTGCGCGCGACGTAGCGGTTCTTGATCAGACCGTCGTCGCGCGGGATGCCCGACGCCTTCGAGTACCCGGCCGCCGCGGGGTTGCCCGAGTCGGGGACGGCGATCACGACGTCCGCCTCCACCGGCGCCTCGCGCCAGAGGATCTCGCCCATCTTGCGGCGCGAGACCTGGGTGCGGTTCCCCTCGAGGATCGAGTCGGGCCGCGCGAAGTAGATGTGCTCGAACACGCAGAACGCGCGCCGCCCCGACTGCACCAGCTGGCGCGTCTCGATCCCGCGCGCGCCGAGCGAGACCATCTCACCGGGCTGCACCTCGCGAACGAGCTCCGCGCCGATGATGTCGAACGCGCAGCTCTCGGAGGCCACGCAATAGCGGTCGCCGATCATGCCGAGCGCCAGCGGCCGCAGGCCGGCCGGATCCCGGAACGCCACCACGGCGTCCTTCGTCATCACGACGGTCGAGTAGGCGCCCTCGAGCCGCGGCACCACGTCCGCCAGCGCGTCCTCGATCCGCTCCGCCTCGTGCGTGGAGAGCAGCGCGGCGATGATCTCCGAGTCGGAGGTACCCCGGAACTTCACGCCCTGGGCGACGAGCTCGGAGTGCAGCGCAACAGCGTTGATGAGGTTGCCGTTGTGGGCGAGCGCCACCTGGCGGCGGTCCGAGCGCCACACCGGCTGGGCGTTCTCCCACGCCGACGAACCGGTGGTCGAGTAGCGCACGTGCCCGATGGCCATCTCGCCCTGGAGCGCGCGCAGCTTCTCCTCGTCGAAGACCTGGGAGACGAGCCCGAGGTCGCGCACGGTCATGATCTGGCCGGCTTGGGTGGACGCGATCCCGGCCGATTCCTGGCCGCGGTGCTGGAGCGCGAACAGCGCGAAGTAGGCGAGCCTGGCGACGTCGCGCTCCGGCGCGAAGACGCCGAAGACGCCACACTCGTCGCGAGGCCCGTCCCGGTGGTCGAGATCTCGATTCATCGGGTGGCCTGTCGAGGGTAACAACCGTTCAGGTCGATGGTCCCGGTTGGCGCAGCCGCGGGTCAAGCCATGCGACGACCAGGTCGACGAGCGCGCTGAAGAACACCACCACGATCGCGAGGTAGATGGCGAGCGCCACGGTCGGGGGCAGGTCGAAGCTCGCAAGCGTATTCGCCGTGAGGCCGCCGACGCCGGGGAGGCCGAAGATCACCTCGACGTACAGCACGAAGCCCCCGAAGGCGTGCGAGAAGTCGAGGCCCCAGACGTTGACGGACGGGATCAGCGCATTCCGCAGGACGTGGCGCCGGATCACCCGCTTCTCGGAGAGCCCCTTCGCACGCGCGGTTCGGACCCAGTCCTGGTCGACCGTGTCGAGCAGCGACGCGCGCACGACCTGGGTGTACGCCCCGGCGAACGGCAGCGCGGATGCGATCCAGGGCAGGAACAGATGCTTGGCCCAGCCCCACGGGCTGTCCCTCAATCTGACGTAGCCCTCCTGCGGGAAGAGCCCCCATCTGTACGACGCGAACGCCCAGAGCAGGGCCGCCAGAACCAGCGACGGCACCGAGTAGACCGCCGTGGCGACCGTGCTGATCAGGCGGTCCTGCCAGCGCCCTCGGTGGCGGACGCAGATCAGCGCCAGGCCGATCCCGACGCCCACGGCGATCAA
>DASUQG010000191.1:0-8921 GCA_036280695.1 Thermoleophilaceae bacterium | reverse complement strand
GACCCCCAGACCACGACCGTGAAGAAGGCGTAGCCGGCGAGCGCGCCGGCCAGCAGCGCGGGCGCGCGCCATGGTTCGAGCAGCGGCAGCGCGGCGAGCGCGGCGAGCCAGAGCAGCGCGCGGCCGCGCAGCGCGAACGGGAAGCGCGAAAGCACGGCAGCGGCCAGCGCCGAGCCCAGCAGCGCGAGCCCCAGCGACCCCTCCGGCGCCAGGCCGAGCGGCGCGGCCGCGACCAGCACCAGCAGCGGGTAGACGATCGAGAACGGGCGCCCCTCGTTGAAGACGTTCCAGGCTCGGGCCGCCCAGACCTCGAGCGGCCCGGCGGCAGCTGCCACTTGCTGTTCGCTCCGGCTCACGCCGGGCATCGTATTAGGGCGCCCTAATAGATGCCGGTGAGGCATCCCATAGGCGGCGCAGGCGGCGCACGTAGTCCTTCGGCTTGTCGGCGTAGAGGCGGGCGCCGAGCTTCATCGCGTCGGCCTGTAGTTCCGCGCGGCGCCGGTCCACCGCCTCGAAGAACTCGGGACCGGCGTCGGTGTGCTCGCGGACCCAGTCGGCCAGCACCGCCAGGTCGTGGTCGTCGCCGAGGCGATCGGCGAGCTCGTGGGCCTCGTCGCCCACAGCCTGCATCACCGGCGGCCACAGCGACCGCAGCAGCGTGTGGTGGTACCAGAGCTCCTTCGCCCGCTTGCGCCACTCATGCAGCCCCTCGACGCTCGGGTTCGCACGCACGGCCTTGAAGTCGCGCCTGCCGCGCCGGTACGTGCGCTCGAGGCCGTCGTGAAGTGCCGCGAAGGAGTCCCGCTCGAGCGGCCAGTCGTCCACGCGCCCGCGCGCCTCGCGCAGCATCGCCACCACCCCCGAGGCCGCCGCGCTGCGGCCGGCGTCCCCGTTGCGGGCGCGGTGCGCCTGGATCGCCTTGCGCAGCTCCCAGTCGAGCCCCGCAGGAATGTCGAGCGTCTTGAGGGTGTCGAGCATCACGTCGCTGTCACGCGCCGCCGCCAGCTCGCGCCCGGCGTCGCGGAAGCACGTGTTCTCGCGCTTGAAGCTGCTCTCCCCCAGCTCCCCGCGAGCGAGTCGCAGCAGAGCGCGCAGCTTCTTCAGGTCCTTGCGCGCCTCGTGGACCGCCTCCTCCGCCGTGCTGTCGGTCCTGCCTCGCAGCTCGTCGATCGCGTGGTCGATCCGGCCGCGGGCAATGCGGGTGATTCCGTCGGAGAGCGACTCCTTCGACTTGAGCCGGTACGCGCGCGAAGCGCTCACAGCATGAGGCTATCCGGACTCGCGCTCCAGCAGCCTGGCAGCCGCCGAAGCCGGATCGAGCCGCCGCGCCACCACCTCGTCGAGCAGCTCCTGCACCTCGGCGTCGCCGGACACCCGCTGCTCGAGCGAGCGGCGAAGCCGCGCCGCCGCGAGCGCGACGACCTCGTTCATCAGGTTCCGCCGCCGCCGCTCGGCCAGGGTTCCCTTCTCCTCGATGAAGACGCGGTGCTCGGCGATCTTCTCGGCCAGCTCCTCCACGCCCTCGCCCCTGCTCGCCTCCGTCTTAACGATCGGCACCCGCCAGCCCTCCTGCGGCCCGAGCGACAGCACGCCGCGGATCTCGCGCACCATCGTGTCGGTGAGCGGGTGGTCCGCCTTGTTCACGGCGATCACGTCCGGGATCTCCATGACGCCGGCCTTGAGCGCCTGGATCGAGTCGCCGCTGCCCGGCATCAGCACCAGCACGACGGTGTCGGCGTGGTCGATGATGTCCACCTCCGCCTGCCCCACCCCGACGGTCTCGAGGAAGACGTCGTCCTTGCCGCTCGCGTCCATCAAGAGCGCGGCCTGGAGCGTGGCCTCGGACAGGCCGCCGAGCGAGCCGCGGCTGGCCATCGAGCGGATGTACACACCGGAGTCGAGGAAGTGGTCGGCGAGCCGGATGCGGTCCCCGAGGAGCGCCCCCTGCGTGAAGGGCGAGCTCGGGTCGATCGACAGCACGGCCACCTCGCGCTCGAGACCCCGCGCGTGCTCGATCAGGCGGCCGATGAGCGTCGACTTGCCGACCCCCGGCGGCCCCGTGAACCCCACGACAGCGGCGCGACCGGTGCGCGGGTACACCTCGCGAACGAGCGCCCAGCCCTCGGGGTCGTCGTTCTCGACCAGCGAGATCGCGCGCGCAAGCGCGCGCTTGTCGCCGGCGAGCAGGCGCTCGGCGAGATCAGCGGCTGTGCGTCCGGGGCGGTTCACCGGGTGGGCACTCTACGGCCCTGCCCAGCGGGCGAACGACAGCGGTGAAGGGTTGGCTTCCCAGGTGTGATCCGATTTGGAACCGCATAGGTGTCGTGAATCGGATCACACCCCCGTTCGGGCGCCCCTCAACGCCTGGCTTTCAGTGGACCTGCCAGACCAACACCGTGCGCGCGATGCGCCGCGGCGGCGTCGGGGAGTGGCGCCACGACAGGTGCAGGTGCGGCGCGCAGCCGCGCGAGCGCTTGCAGACGGAGGGGTGACCGTGGTTGAAGTCCCCGTTCCAGCCGACCCACCGGAACGGGGAGCGCGGGTGGTTCTGGCGCGGCTCGGCCCAGCGGGCGAGCCGTGACACGTCGGCCCAGGTCCCGCCGGGGCCCGGCTCGATGTCCACTGCGAGCCCCAGCGGATGCTCGCCGAAGGGCTCGTGGCCGACGGTCCCGAAGCCCTCGGTGATGCGCACGCGGTAGCGGCGGACCAGGTACAGCACGTCGGCGAGGATGCGCCTGTCCACTCGCGCCCAGGTCTGCCCCGGGAGCGGCACCCAGCGCCCGCCGCCCGTGAGCCGCGCGATCCGGCCGACCCGGCCGGGTGGCCCGTAGTCCACCTGCTCGCAACCCACGTCCAGCGCGTCGAGCGTCTCCCCGAGCACGCTGTCACGGCCGGTGCCGCACCACGCACTGTCCGCGAGGCCGTCGCGCACCTCGATCGCGTCGTCGCCGTGGCCGCCGTCCGCGAAGTCTGCGCCGCCGCCCCCGAGCAGGCTGTCGGGCCCGTCGCCTCCCTGGAGGCGGTCGTCGCCCTCGCCGCCCAGGAGCCGCACCGGGAGCAGAGTCGCGACATCGACCGAGTCGTCGAGATCGCCGGCGTCGACCTCGATGCGGGCCACCGGCGGCACGCCCGGCGCGGCGCGCGCGCAGCTCGCGCTCCCGTCCTGGGCCACGGCGCAGCCCGGCCCCGCGGAGAGCGGCGCGCTCAGGTCGACAACCCTCAGAGCTAAATCGGTGGGCCCCGCCACAACGCTGAGCTGATTCACCTCACCCGGGGCCGCCACCACGTGCAGCAGTTCGCCCTCCACGGACACGGTCGCGGCCTGCGCCGGAGCGCACAGCACGACACCCGCGGCGAGCGCCGCCGCGACGTGCCTCAGCGCACGTGCCCTGCCACGTCCCAGGTCCACAGCTCCACAACGTTGCCATCGGGGTCGGTCACGTACGCCGCGCGCCCGGCGCCGTCGAACGCCAGCTCCTCGACGTCCTGGCCGCGCTCGCGCAGCAGCTCCACCGCGTTCTCGTAATCGGTCTCGGCGATGTGCATGGCGAAGTGGACGTGCACGCCGCCGCGCCCGCCCGCCAGCCCGACCTGAGGGCGCCAGAGCCCGATCCGGGTGCGGTCGCCCGCCATGACCCAGATCGCCTCGCGGTCCGGCCAGCGCTCCACCACGGGCAGCCCGAGCACGCCCGAGTAGAAGCGCTCCGCCTCTACCAGGTCGACGACCTCGAGGACGAGCTCGGAGACACCGGTGACCGCGACGCCGTCACTCATACGCCAATGCTCTCAGCACGTCGAGGCGCGACGCCCGCCGGGCGGGGCCGATCGCAGCCACGACGCCCGCCACCGCCGCGAGCACCAGCAGGATCAGCAGCGTGGGGATCGGATAGGAGAGCTCGAAGCCCTCGTCCGCGAGCGGTCGCGACACCAGCGCCGCGAAGATCGCTCCGAGCACCGTGCCGAGGATGGCCCCGATAAGGGCTGTGATCACGGCCTCGTAGCGCACCATCGTTCGCACCTGGCGCCGCGACATGCCGACCGCGCGCAGCATCCCGAGCTCGCGCGTGCGCTCGTGGATCGAGAGCGCGAGCGTGTTCACGATGCCGAACAGCGACACGATCACGGCCAGCGACAGCAGCGCGTAGACGAGCCCGAGCAGCGAGTTCACCTGGCTCTCCTGCTGGTCCTTCAGCTGGCTCTGGTTCTGCACCTCGACCGTCGGGAAGCCCCGTTTCAGCGCCGCGTCCATCTCCTGCTGCACCTCCTTGGGAGAGGCGTCCGGCGCCAGCCGGGCCAGCGCGAGGCTGGGCTGGAGCCGGCCGAACGCGCGCGTGGCGCTCTCGTCCACGATCGCCTTCCCGAGCAGATCGAGCTCGCCCTCCACGGTGCCGAGCACCCTGAAGCTGACCGTCCGGTCGAGCGGGGTGCGCAGGCGCAGCGTGTCGCCCACCTTCAGCCCCTGGTCGCGCGCGAAGTTGTCGTCCACGATCGCGTCGTTCGGCCCGAGGCCGGCCAGCACCATTGGACCGCCGCTCTTGAACGTGAGCGCCAGCACCGAGCCGAGCGTGGCGGGGTCCACGGCCGCCACTCGCACGTTGCTGCCGCCTCGGGGCAGCGCGCCGGTGGCGTAGGTGATCGACGAGACCGTGTCCACGCCGTCGACCTCGGCGGCCCGCCGGACCGCCTCGCGGGGAATCGGCGAGAAGCCGTCGCTGTTCTGGAGCACGATCTCGCCGCGGAAGCTCTCGTCGATCGTGTTCGCCACCGACGTCTTCAGCCCGGCGGCGAAGATGGTCACGAACACCACGAGCGCCAGCCCAATCATGAGCGCAGCGGCGGTCGTGGCCGTGCGGCCGGGCTTGCGCATCGCGTTCTCGCGCGCGAGCCGGCCGGTGAGGCCGCGCAGGCGCTCGAGTGGCCGCCCGGTGAGCGACGCGAGCGGGCGCACCAGGCGCGGCGAGAACAGCGAGACGCCGAACAGCATCAGCGCCGCGCCGCCTCCGAGCAGGCCGGCGGCGGTGCCGGAGTCGTCGATGCCGCCGAAGAGGCCGCCGAGCATCATCGCGAGCCCGACCAGCCCGACCACCAGCGCCACGGCCGTGACCAAGCGCCCGCGCGGCTTCGAGTCCTGGAGCTCGGCGTCGCGCAGCGCGGCCATCGGCGTCACGCGCGTGGCCCGCAGGGCCGGCACGAGCGCAGCCACGAGCGTGACCACCACGCCCACGATCAAGGACACGATGACCGTGCGCAGGGTCACCACGGTCCCCGTGTTCGGCAGGTCGATGCCAAAGGCCTTGAACAGCTCGTTGATCCCGAAGGCGAACCCGACCCCGCCCGCGAGCCCCGCCGCCGCGCCGAGCAGCCCGAGCACCAGCGCCTCCAGGCACACGGTCGAGAGCAGCTGCGGCCGCGACGCGCCGAGCGTGCGCAGCATCCCGAACTCGCGCGTGCGCTGGGCGACCGTGATCGAGAACGTGTTGAAGATCTGGAAGGCGCCCACAAACAGCGACACGCCCGCGAACACGAGCAGCGCGATCCGCAGGAAGCTGAGGTTGTCGGCGATGTCGCTCGACTGCCGCTCGGCCGCCTCCGTCCCGGTCTCGACCTGCACCTGGTGCGGCATCACGCGGGCGATCCGGTCGCGCAGCTGCTCTGAGCTCACGCCGTCCTCGGCCGCCACGGAGATCTGGTCGAACTGCCGCTCGCGGTCGGTGATCCGCTGCGCCTCGGGCAGCACCACCTGGGCGATGCCCGCGCCGCCGAAGCTGGTTTCGCCGAGCTTCGTCAGCCCGACGATGTCGTAGGTCTTCGCCACGTGGGTCCCGGCGAGGCGCAGCCTGCCGCCCAGTTTCAGGTCGCCGGTGTCCGCGGTCTGCGTGTCGATCGAGACCTCGTCGGCCGCGCGAGGCTTGCGGCCCTCGACGTAGTCGAGAGTCTCGAAGCGCGGCGGCAGCAGCGAGGAGATGAAGTTGGGCGCGAAGCTGTTGCCGATCGGGTCGCCCTTGGTGTCGACGAAGCGGCCCGTGGCGAACACGGAGCCGGCCGCCGCCTCCACTCCGTCGACCTGGCGAACCCGCTTGATCAGGCTGGCCGGGAAGGCGGGTGGCTCCGTCTCGTCGGACTGGATGTCCTGCCGCGTCGTGATCGCCACGTCGGTGCCCTTCAGCGACTCGCTGAAGATGTCGCTGAACGACTTGTTGATCGTGTCGGTGAGGACGTAGGTCCCGGCGACGAGGGCGACCCCCAGGAAGATCGCGAGCCAGGTGGTGAAGGCGCGGAGCTTGCGCGCCCCGATGCCGCGCAGCGCGACCTTGGTCACGCCACGTCCTTCATCAGCTCGATTACCGCCTCGGCGCTGCCCGCGTCACCGTCGTGGACCACGAGCCCGTCGCGCAGCACCACGAGCCGGTCGGCGTAGGACGCCGCCTCCGGGTCGTGGGTGACCATCACGACGCTCTGGCCGAACTCGTCGACCGCCGTTCGCAGCAGCGCCAGCACCTCCTCGCTGGCCTTGGAGTCGAGGTTGCCCGTGGGCTCGTCGGCGAACACCACGGCCGGGCGCGACACCAACGCGCGGGCGACCGCCACGCGCTGCTGCTGGCCCCCGGACAGCTCCGCGGGGCGGTGGGTGCGCCTGTCGCTCAGGCCCACCCGCTCGATCAGGCGCTCGACCCACTCGGCGTCCGGCCTGCGGCCCGCGATCGAAAGCGGCAGCAGCACGTTCTCCTCCGCCGTCAGGACCGGGATCAGGTTGAAGAACTGAAAGACGAAGCCGAGCTTGTCCCGGCGCAGCCGCGTGAGCTCACCGTCGTCCAGTCCGGAGATCTCCTGGCCGTCGATCGTGACCGTGCCCGTGGTCGGCCGGTCGAGGCCCGCGAGGATGTGCATCAGCGTCGACTTGCCGGAGCCGGACGGGCCCATGATCGCGCTGAAGCGCCCGCGCTCGAAACCGACTGTCACGCCTGCCAGCGCGTCCACGGCGGCGGCGCCCTCCCCATAACGGCGGCGGACGTCCACCGCGGTGACGATCGGATCCATGAGCGGAGGGTGGCATAGAGTCCTCGCATGGATCCGAAGACGATGTGGGGCGCCGGCAACTACGTGGCCGTAGCAGAGCGGATCTCAGCCGTCGGCGAGCTGGTGGTGGAGCGCGCGGCGACCGAACCGGGCATGGAGCTGCTCGACGTGGCCTGTGGAGCCGGGAACGCGACCATTCCCGCCGCGCGTGAGGGCGCCCGGGTGACCGGGCTCGACTTCTCCCCCGACCTGCTGGCGCTCGCGCGCGAGCGAGCGGCCGACGCGATGGTCGAGATCGATTGGGTCGAGGGCGACGCCCAGGAGCTGCCCTTCGACGACGGCAGCTTCGACCGCGTGATCTCCACGTTCGGGCACATGTTCGCCCCCGACCACAGGCGCACCGCCGACGAGATGAAGCGCGTATGCCGCCCGGGAGGGGCGATCGCGGTCGCCTGCTGGTCGCCGGAGGGCTCGATCGGGCGCATGTTCCGCGTGACGAGTGAGCTGGTGCCACCGCCTCCGGGCAGCGAGCCGCCGCTCCTCTGGGGGACCGAGCAGCACATCCGCGAGCTGCTCGGCGACGGCGAGTTCGAGCGCCACGAGATCGAGTGGAAGGACGAGTCGGTCGAGTCCTACGCGCGCTTCATGCTGGAGAGCTTCGGGCCGCTCCTGAACGCGCGCGAGCTCCTGGGAGAGCGAGCGAACGAGCTCGACGAGGGGTTCAGGGCCTTCCTCGCCAGCGAGAACCTGGCCGACGACGGCACGCTCCGCTTCAGGGGCGGGTACCTGCTCGCGGTCCTGCCTAGATAACGGCGCGCTCGAGGACCTCGATCTCCTCGATCGCGCGGCCCGCGCCGAGCACGACGCAGGCGAGCGGGTCCTCCGCCAGCCGCACCGGCACCCCGGTCTCCAGCTCCACGCGCTCGCGGAAACCCCTCAGCAGGGCGCCGCCGCCGGCGAGCAGGATTCCGTGCCGGGTGAGGTCGGCGGCGAGCTCGGGTGGCGTGTTCTCGAGCGCGTCCTTCACCGAGTCCAGGATCTCCACGGCCAGCGGCTCGAGCGCGTCACGCATCTCGGCGCTGTCGATGACCGCCTCGCGCGGCAGCCCGCTCACCGGGTCACGGCCGCGCACCTCGGTGCGCGCCTCGCTCTGGTCGGGGGCGACCCCTCCCACCTCGAGCTTTACGGACTCGGAGGTGGTCTCGCCGATGGCGAGCCGGTGGTGGCGGCGGATCCAGCCCGCCACGGCGTCGTCGAAGTCGTAGCCGCCCACGCGCAGCGAGCGCGAGAGCACGATCCCGCCCAGCGAGATCACGGCCACCTCGCTCGTGCCGCCGCCGATGTCCACGACCACGTTGGCCATCGGCTCCTCGATCGGCAGTTCGGCGCCGATCGCCGCGGCCATCGGCTCCTCGATCAGCTGGACCGAGCGCGCCCCGGCGCCGAGGCAGGCCTCCACGAGCGCGCGGCGCTCCACGTCGGTGATCCCGGAGGGCGCGCACATCACGAGGCGCGGGTGCGCGAAGCGGCTCTTGTGCACGCGGCCGATGAAGTGCCGCAGCATCGCCTCGGTGACCTCGAAGTCGGTTATCACGCCGTGGCGCAGCGGCCGCACGGCGGAGATCGAGGCCGGCGTCCGCCCGATCATGCGCTGCGCCTCCTCGCCGACCGCGTGCACGTCGTCGGTGCGCGTGTCCACCGCGACCACGGACGGCTCGGAGACGCGGATGCCCTCGCCGCGTACGTAGACGAGCGTGTTGGCGGTGCCTAGGTCGATCGCCATGTCGCGGCCGCCGATGCGCACGCGCCGCCTGCGGCGGACCACGCCGTGGTGGGAGACCGGACCGCCGCTCATGCCCGCAGGAAGGCCAGCACCGCGAGCACGCGCCGGTGGTCCTCGGGGG
>DASUQG010000190.1:0-3715 GCA_036280695.1 Thermoleophilaceae bacterium | reverse complement strand
CGTGCTGCAGCTGCGCTCGGTCGAGTACGCCCGCAACCACGGCGTGAGCATCCACTGCCGATCAAGCTTCGACGATGGACCCGGTACGGTGGTCCAGGACGAGGAGCAGACCATGGAACGACCGCTCGTCACAGCCGTGACTCACTCGACCGCGGAGGCGCGGATCACGCTCACCGGGCTTCCGGACGAGCCCGGCATCGCCGGGCGCGTGCTCACGGCGCTCGCCGAAGGGAACATCAACGTGGACATGATCATCCAGAACGAGCCGCAGTCGGAGGACCACCTGGCCGACATGTCGTTCACTGTCCCGCGCGAGGACGTGGCCACTGCGCGCGAGTCGCTCGAGGCGCTCCGCAAGGAGCTCGGCTTCGGCGCGGTCCAGTCCGACGACCGCATGGGGAAGGTCTCCGTCGTCGGTGCCGGAATGAAGAGCCATCCGGGTGTGGCCGCGAAGACATTCACGGTGCTGGGCGACGCCGGCGTGAACATCGAGATGATCTCCACCTCGCCGATCAAGATCTCCTGTGTCGTGCGCGAGGAGCACGTGGAGGAGGCCGTGAGGAAGCTGCACACCGCGTTCGAGCTCGGCGCCGATGCCGTGCTGCCCGAGGACGTGGCGGGCGTGCACCGCCCGAAGGTGGCGTAGCCCGATGCGGGTCGCGGTCGTGGGCGCCACCGGCGCCGTCGGATCCACGATGCTCGACGTGCTGCGCGAGCGCTCGTTCCCCGCGGACGAGGTCGTGCCGTTCGCCTCCGAGCGCTCAGCAGGCCGAAGCATCCGCTGGGGCGACGCCAGCCTCACGGTGCAGCCGCTGAACGACGAGTCGATTCAGGGCTTCGAGATCGCGCTGTTCTCGGCCGGCTCCGGCGTGAGCGCCGAGTGGGCGCCGCGCTTCGCCGAGGCGGGCGCTGTCGTGGTGGACAACTCGTCCCAGTGGCGGATGAACGAGGACGTGCCGCTGGTGGTCTCGGAGGTGAACCCAGAGGCACTCGACGGCCACAAGGGCATCGTGGCCAACCCGAACTGCACGACCATGCAGACGGTCGTCGCGCTAGGACCGATCCTCCGGCGGGCCGGTATCGAGCGAATCGTGATGTCGAGCTACCAGGCCGTGTCCGGCACCGGTCAGCGCGCGGTCGAGGAGCTCCACGACCAGGCCGAGGCGCAGATCGCCGCCAAGGAGGTCCCGCGGCCGGCCGTGTATCCGCACCAGATCGCCTTCAACGTGCTGCCGCAGGTGGAGACCTTCAAGGACGGCGACGACTACACGACCGAGGAGCGCAAGTGCATGCGCGAGACGAGCAAGATCCTCGGCCGCGACGACATCGGTGTGTCCGCCACCTGCGCGCGCGTGCCGGTGTTCACCGGGCACTCCGTCTCGGCGAACGTGCAGACGCGCGAGCCGCTCTCGCCCGAGGAGTGCCGCGAGCTGCTCGCCTCGTCACCGGGGCTGACGGTGATCGACGACCCCGCGAACGGGCTCTACCCGACCGCGCTCGACGCGGCCGGTCGGGACGACGTGCTCGTGGGCCGCATCCGGCGTGACCCCTCGCACGAGCGCTGCCTCAACCTCTGGATCGTGGGCAACAACCTGCGCAAGGGCGCGGCCACGAACGCGGTTCAGGTGGCGGAGCTACTCAACGTGCGCGGGCTTCTTCGGGTCTCCGGCGCGGCCTGACGCGCGCGCGAATCTGACCGGGCGGCGCTCGTCGTCCACGACCACCGGCTCCCGGCGCGCAAGTCGCGAGAGCTCCCGACGCGACGCTATGCCGAGCTTGCGGTAGATGTTGCGCGCGTGCGTGCGCACCGTCTCGATGCCGATCGACAGCCTCTCCGCGATCTCTGTGTTGGTCCATCCGTCCTGGAGCAGCTCCAGCACCTCCGCCTCGCGCGGCGTCAGCTCGGTGCCGTGCGCCCCGAGTCTCTCGAGCCCGCCGCCGGCCGCGGCCGAGCGCGGCAGCACGTGCATGCCGCGGGACGCGAGGTGGATGGCGTTGATGATGTCGCGCGCCTCGGTGTCCTTGGAGAGGCACGCGGTGGCGCCGAACGACAGCAGCTGATCGCAATCACCTGAGCTCGGCCTGTTGGCGAGCACCACGATGCGCGTGTCCGGGTGCGCCTCGTGCAGCCGCTGCACCTCCGCAGGCGCGGGAAGGGTGCCGTAGTTCAGCACGACCACCGAGGGGTCGTGCTTAGCGACCGCGGCCTCCACCTCGGGCATCGGGACGTCCTGGGCCACGAGATCGAGACTCGGCTCCTTGCCGATGAGGACCTCGAGACCGACGGCGACCAGATCCTCGAATTGACCAGTGACTACCGTCGGCATCCGTGTGACGGTGCGTGATTTGACATCTAACCCCGGGTTACCCCCTCTGGGGAGACTCTAGACGCGATTTGGATGTGGCGCGATTACGCCGCGGCGAGATCCGCGACCTTGCGCTGCACGTCGGCCGTGGAGACCACGTGCTTGCCCATCCCGAGCTCCTCCGGCTCGAGCCCCAACGCCAGCCCCACCATCTGCGGCAGGTGCAGCACCGGGATGCCGAGGTCGCGCTCCACGAACTTCTGCGCGGCGGGCTGCTGCAGGTCGAGATTCAGGTGGCACAGCGGGCAGGGGGTCACGAGGCAGTCCGCCCCGGCGTCGATCGCGTCCGCCAGATGGCGGCCGGCCTGCCGCAGCGAGGTGGTGCGGTTCATCGTGATGACCGGGAAGCCGCAGCACTTGCGCGCGCCCGCGTACTCCACGGCCTCGCCGCCGAGCGCCTCGATGAGGAGGTCGAGGTAGGCGTCGCGCTGCGGGAACTCGTCGAAGCCGAGCCGCTTCGACGGCCGCACGATGTAACACCCGTAGAACGGCGCGATCCGAAGGCCGGTGAGCGGGCGCTGCACGCGCTCGCGCAGAGCGTCGAAGCCGATCTCCTCGGCGAGGATCCAGAGGAAGTTCTTGTTCCACCACTCGCCGCCGGTCTGGTACGACAGGCCCTCGGGCTCGAGGTGCTTGTTCACCTCACCGCGGTAGTTCGCGCTCGCGTCGAGGCGCTCCTGGCACTCCGACTGCGCGCCCTGGCAGGTGGAGCAGATGTTCATCATCCCGGCCGCTCCCTGCACCTGCTGGGCCATCGCGAAGGTGCGGGCGTTCAGGGTGTCGGCCAGCTCCTGGTTGTGCTCGGCGATCACCCCGGCGCCGCAGCAGTTCGCGCGGTCGAGCTCGACGAGCTCGAGATCGAGCAGCGGTGCCACCTTCGCCACGGAGCCGTGAAGCTCGGGAGTGAATCCCCGGGACACGCACCCGGGCCAATACGCCAGCTTCATTCGTTCTCCTCGCCGGCCATCTCGCCGATGATGTAGAGGTTGAGCTCGATGCGCTCGTCGTGCGATTCGACCTCGTCGAAGATGCGCCGCACCTGCTTCTGGTCCGGCAGCTTGGGATGCACCAGCGCCTTCTTCGGTGAGACCTTGCCGGACTTCAGGCCCTGGATCACCGTCGGCAGGGACTCCACCAACTGACGGATTGCGCTCGGGCGCGTCTGGCCCTTAACGAGTGAGCCGTCGCCGAACGAGCGCGGCAGCAACTGCGCCTCGTGCAGGGTGCCCCATCGCTCGAGGATGTTCGTGAACGCCTTCTCGTGGCCGTAGCCGTTGTTCTGGTCCTTGATGCCGTAGTCGCCGGTGGCCCTGCGGCGCAGGCGCATGATCTGGTTCATCGGCGCCACG
>DASUQG010000189.1:0-11362 GCA_036280695.1 Thermoleophilaceae bacterium | reverse complement strand
CTCCCCCTTGCCGTCGCCCTCGCGGACCTTGGCCAGCTGCGAAGCGCTGCTCGAGCCCGGCTGGCAGTCCACGAACTTCTCGCCGATCAGCCCCTGGGCGCCGATCTTGCAGGAGGCGTCGGTCTTCCAGGGCGTGAAGTCCTCGTCGTCGATCCGCAGCGTGACCGCTGCCTTCTTGTCGGGCGTCACGTCGAGGTCGCTGATCACCCCGACCGGCACGCCGGCCACCTTCACGTCCTCGCCCTCCACGAGCGTCGACGCGTTGTCGAAGATCGCGCGCACGAAGTAGTGGCCGGCCGTGTCGTCGTCGGAGCTCTCGCGCACGATCCCGATCACGATCCAGGGCAGGAGCGCCACCAGCAGGCCGATGTAGACGAAGCGCCTCATGGCCCCGGTGGGTCCTCTGAGTCGGGGGTCGCGGTCGGCTCACAGCCGTTCACGGCCCAGGGGGCCGAGCCGTCGGGCGCCGGCTGCGTCGCGCCGCCCGGGCAGTCCGTCCGGCTGTCCCTGCTGTACGAGTTCAACCGGTCGAACGGCGAGACACCGATCAGCTTGTACTGGTCGCGGTCGAGCCTGGTCGCGCCGAACACCGGCTGCACGCGCGCGTAGTGCCCGTTCGCGTCGTAGTACGCCGCCACCTGCCCGAACTTCGTGAGCCACGCCGACAGGTCCGGGATGTACGGGCGGGCGTACGAGATAACCGGGTCGGAGCGGTCGAGCGTCCGGATCGCGCGCGGGAAGACGCTGGCCGTGAGCTCTGCCAGCCGCGGCTGCTTTGACGTCAGCTCGATCAGGTCGTTGTTCGGCCCCGGCGAGCGGATCAGGTCGCGCAGGTCCGCGACCGTCGGCCGGGCGTCGTGAACGAGCGGGCGCAGCGCCCTGATGAACGGCGCGAGCTCCTTGGTGCCCGGCTTCGACTCGTTGACCAGCTTGTCGAGGTCGTCGAGCGTGGTGCGCAGG
Organism: Thermoleophilaceae bacterium; assembly: GCA_036280695.1. GTDB lineage: Bacteria > Actinomycetota > Thermoleophilia > Solirubrobacterales > Thermoleophilaceae > JACVRW01. The sequence goes on along the minus strand of DASUQG010000189.1, from coordinate 10,402 downwards.
TTCACAAAGGTCGTGTTCGCCTTGCGGAGCGTGTCGGGAAGCAGCTCGAGCGTCCGCTGGAGCGCCACGTTCTCGTCGCCGATGGCGCGCATCGCCGAGTTCGTGTTGCTCACGAGCTCCGTGAGGTCGCCGCGGCGCGAGGCGATCGCGGACACGGTGTCGGCGCCGTCCCTGATGAACTGTTCGAGCACCTGCTGGTCGAGCGCCAGCTCCTGGGTCAGCCGCGACGTGCTTCCCAGGAAGGGAGCGAAGTACTTGATGCTCTCGCCCGCCTCCACGCCGCGGCTGTCGTACTGGCTGCCGGATCCGCGGATCACGTTGCGCAGGCCCGCGCGCGTCTTGGCGTCGAGGGTGTTGAAGAGCGTGTCGAGGTCCACCGGCGCGCTCGTCTCGTCGGCGCCGATACGGCCGCCGTCCTCGAGCTCGTCGCGGTTGTTCGGGCCCGGCTTGAGCGAGATGTAGCGGCTCGTGATGCCCGACAGCGAGGTCGCCCGGATCGTCGCCGTGGTGCCCTGGTGCAGGGGAGCCACCGGGTCGCCGACCTCCATCGTTACGATCGCGTTCGCCGAGTCGTCCAGCTCGATGTCCGAGATCGAGCCGACCGGCTGGCCGCCCACGCGCACCTCGTTGCCCGGCACGAGCTGGCCCGCGTTCTGGAAGACCGCCTTGACCTTGTACGGGTCGCTGCCCCCGAACATGGCCAGCGCCGCCAGCGCGACGGCTGCGATCAGCGCCGCGAGCGCGAGAATTCGCGCCACGGTTGAGCCACGCTCACTTTGGAGCGGCTCGCGAGTCCTTCCCTCTCTTTTTCTTGAGTCCAAGCGCGGTCAAACGACCGACGCCTCCCGAAGCGCGTTGCCAGCGCGCCTCCCGACTACTCCATCCCGAGCGGCCCCTGTGCCTCTCCGGACAAGAACTGCCTCACGAACTGGTTGTCGGAATTGAAGAGCTCACTTGCCGGGCCTGATTCGACGATCCGGCCCTTCCACAGGATCGCGATGTAGTCGGCCACGCGGCGCGCCGACATGATGTCGTGCGTAATCACGCAGTACGCGCCGCCGTTCTCCTCGTGCACCTCCATGATGAGCTCGCACAACAGGGCCGTGCGTACCGGGTCGAGCCCGGAGTCAGGCTCGTCGAAGAGCACGATGTCTGGGTCCAGCACCAGCGCGCGCGCGAAGCCAGCGCGCTTGCGCATGCCGCCGGAAAGCTCGTTGGGCATCTTCTCCGAGGCGGCCGCGAGGCCGACCTCGCCGAGGCGCCGGTCCACGATCTCGCGGATCTCGTCCTCGCCCTTGTCGGTGTGCTGGCGGAGCGGGAACGCCGTGTTGTCGAACACGTTCATCGAGCCGAAGAGCGCGCCGTCCTGGAACAGGACGCCGAACTTCTTGCGCATCTCGAACAGGTCCTCGTCGGCCATGTCCGGCACCGACTCGCCGTGGACGATCACGTCGCCCTCGTCGGGGTACAGCAGGCCGACCATGTGCTTGATGCACACGGACTTGCCGGTGCCCGAGGGGCCGAGGATCATCGAGATCTGGTTGTCCGGCAGGCCGAGGTTGAGGCCGTTCAGGACCCGGTTGCGCCCGAACGCCTTGACGACGTCGATGAACTCGACAGCGTCATCCGAGCCGTGCTCGCGCTTCCGGCCGGTGTGCCACTGGTACTCGTCGGCCTCGGCCTGGGAGCCGCGCTCGTGGGTCATCTCGCCCGTGCCCTGCGGCTTCGCCTCCTGCTCCTGCTCGCCGCGGGTCTCTTCCCAGTCGCGCGCGTCCAGCGGACGCGTGTCGGCCTCGGACTCGGTCTCCCGCTCCTGGGCCTTCTCCTCTTCTCTCCGGTCCTCGCTCACGTCTCCCTCACCCGCCTATTGGTGCTCGTGGATTCGAGCCCCAGAAGATCTGCGTCCCCACCATCCCCACCAGGTGGACCATCACCGTGTTCAGCACCATCGACTTCGCCGTCGCGGTGCCGACTCCCACCGGCCCGCCGCTCGCGTTGTAGCCGTAATAGCACCCCACCAGCACGATCACGGTCGCCATCGCCATGCCCTTGATCAGGCTGTAAAAGAGGTCGGGTGGGTTCTGGAACATCCAGAAGATCAGGAAGAAGCCTCCGGACGACACCTCCCCGATCTGCTGCACCACCGCCAGATAGCTCGCGAAGAAGCCGGCGCCCACGGCCGCGATGTACATGAACGGCAGCACCATCCAGGCGGCGAGCAGGCGCGTGGCGCAGAGGAAGATGAGCGAGTTGATGCCCATCACCTCGAGCGCGTCGATCTCGTCGGAGATGCGCATCGCGCCGATCTCGGCCACGAGGCCGGTGCCGACCTTCGCCGACATCATGTAGCCGAACGCGTACGGCATGATCTCGCGCAGGTCGCACCAGGCGCTGAAGACGCCCGCGTACGCCGGCGCGCCGACCGAGCGGTTGAAGTAGGCGCCCTCGATCCCGCACTGGAGCCCGAGAATGAACGCGAGGCCCCAGATCACGAGTGCCGAGCCGAGGATCAGGATGCCCGCCTGGCGCAGCGCCTCGCCGAAGAAGTGGAAAACGCGCCCGCTGAAGACCGCGCCCATCACGCGCGCGCAGAACTTGGCGATATCGCCGAAGGACGCGATCCAGTCGCGTGGGACTGAGAGCCATCCGGTCCCCATCAGGCGAACACCCGGTGGGTGTGAGCACTCGTTTTCACTTGATCACCGAGATCTCGGGATGGGTGGCGAGCAGCGTCTGCGTGAAGACGTAGTTGAAGGCGAAGATGCCGAGGAACTCGATCACCACGCCTTGGTTGACCGCCCTCCCGACGCCTTCAGCACCTCCGGACGCAGTCATCCCCTTGTAACACGAGACGATCGCGATGATCGCCCCGAAGAGCGTCGTCTTCACGACGGAGCCCCAGAGGTCGGTGGTACTGGCGTTGTTGAGCAGCGTGGCGAAGAACGGCCCGAGCGGCGCGTCGAAGGTGAGCGTGGCGAGCACGCCGCCGAAGATGCCGAAGATCAGCGCGTAGATGTTGAAGAGGCCGGTCACGACCATGAGCGCCAGGAAGCGCGGCACCACGAGGTTCTTGATCGGGTCCACGCCCAGCACCTGGAGCGCGTCGAGCTCCTCGCGGATCTTGCGGGCGCCGAGGTCGGCGGTGATGGCCGTGCCGCCGACTCCGGCGAGGATGATCGCCGTCACGAACGGGGCGAACTCGCGGATCGAGGCGAGCACGAAGAAGCCGCCGAGGCGGTCGATCGCGCCGAACAGGACGAGGAAGTTGCCCGCCTGGAGCCCAGGAGCGCCGTAGCCGAACGCGATCGTGGAGATCGTGAGCGGCAGCCAGCAGAGGCGCAGCATGAACAGGAACTGCTGCACGAACTCGGTGCCGTACGGGTACGGCGGCCGAATCGCGGAAACCAGCGTCTTGCCGGTCAGGATCATCATGTCGCCAACCTGCTCAAGCAGGTTCTTGGTCGGCAAAAAGACCCGATCGGCTGCAGCTCTGACCACTACAGAATTCCTCCCCAGGGAGAACTACCCACGTTCTCCCGAAAACACGTACGCCGAAGAAGCCTATGTCATGCGGATCTGGTCCGCCAGAGGGAACCGAACCGGCGCGCCAATGCGGATATCGGTGGTATGTTCGGCCGGCTTTGAGGGGCTTAGGCGTTGCATTGCTATGCCTCCTCGCGGTCGCAGGATGCGGTGGCGGGGAGCGCCAGGATGAGAACGAGCCGGAGGGGAACTTCCCGGTCGAGGTCGTGGAGGCGAAGTTCCCGGAGAACCAGAAGCTCGCCAAGAGCTCCAACCTCGTCGTGACGTTGCGCAACGCCGGCAGGGAGACGATCCCGAACATCGCGATGACGGTGGCCGGCCTCGACCGCAAGACCACGGCCGCGGACGTGGCAGATCCGAGCCGCCCCGTGTTCGCGCTGAACGGCGTGCAGGTCGAGATCGCGGGCTTCCCGGAGGCCAAGGACGCCAGCCCGCGCGGCTGCGACACCGCCTACGTGAACACCTGGGCCTGCGGCCCGCTCAAGCCGAACGAGAGCAAGACGTTCCGCTGGTCCGTCACGGCCGTTCACGCGGGCGACTTCAAGATCGACTGGAAGGTGGCCGCCGGCCTCGACGGCAAGGCGAAGGCGGTCGCGCCGGGTGGCGGCCCCGCACCGCGCGGCAGCTTCTCGGGCACGATCTCCGACGCGGCGCCCGAGGTCCGCGTGGCCGACGACGGCAAGACCATCGTCAGCGGGACTCGCTGAAAGCGGCAGCACCCGGCTCGGCCGGGTGCGCCCCGACTATTTCTCTTTGCGCTCGTAGCCGGGGCAGCTCTCCACGGGGATGCGCGGGTACTTCGGGAACCGCGCGTCGGTCTTCGAGCGCAGGCACATCGAGAACACGCTGCCGCGCCCCGTCCGGATCAGCTTCTGATGCACGCAGCTGTCGCAGAGACCTGCCTTCACACCAACTAAGGCTTCCACTTAGCCAGGTAAGGGGTCGGGGCGCGCAAGTCGCTCCAAATACCCGATGTGGAACGGGCGCCTCAGCTCGACACTCCATAGGTGCAATCGACTCCAGAGGAGCACCAATGGACCCCCGCCTTCACGCCTTCTACATCGACGCTGTCTTCGCCGATTGGGGACGCAGGTCGTCCCGGCTGGCAGGATTGGCAGAGCATGAGCACGCGCATGACAAGCGCTCGCTTCGTCGGGCGAGCCGGAGAGCTCGCCGAGCTGGAAGCGGCTTTGCGCGACGCCGCCGCGGGCCGTCCATCGCTCGCATTGGTTGGCGGTGAATCCGGCGTCGGCAAGTCACGGCTCGCCGACGAGCTGAAGCGGCACGCGCGCGAGTCCGGCGCGCGCGTGCTGGCGGGCGACTGCGTCGAGCTCGGCGAGGACGAGCTGCCCTACGCCCCGCTCCTGGCGGCGCTGCGGCCGCTCGTGCGCGACGAGGACCCGGCCCTGGACGCGCTCGCTCCGTCGTACCGTGCCGCGATCGACGCGATCATGCCGGGCATCGGCGGCGGTCACTCCGCCGGCGATGCCACGCAGTCGCGCGTCTTCGAGGCGCTGCTGGCACTGCTCGAGTCACTGGCCGACGAGACTGCCGTGGTGCTCGTGGTGGAGGACCTCCATTGGGCCGACAGCTCCACGCGCTCCTTCATCGGCTTTCTCGCGCGCACGGTGTGCACCGAGCGGCTGCTGATCGTGGGCACCTACCGCTCCGACGAGCTCCATCGCCGGCACCCGCTGCGCCCGCTGCTCGCGGAGCTGTCGAGCGACCAGTACGCGCGCCTGCTCGAGCTGCCGCGCTTCACGCCCGACGAGCTGGCCGAGCAGCTGGAGGGAATCCTTGCCGGGCGCCCCGAGCATGAGCTCGTGGAGCGCATCTACTCGCGCAGCGAGGGCAACCCGCTCTACGCCGAGGAGATCCTCGCCGCGGGGCTCGACGGGCGCGGCGCGCTCCCGCCGACGCTGCGAGATGCCCTGATGCTGCGCGTGGACCGGCTCTCGCCGAGGGCGCAGGAGCTGCTGCGCTGGCTCGCTTGCCAGCCGTCCGCCGACCATTCGCTGCTCGCCGCGGTCGCGGGGCTCGAGCCGGCCGAGCTGCACGACGCTCTGCGCGAGGCGGTTGCGAGCCACATCGTCGTCACGCTCGCCGACGAGAGCTACGCGTTCCGCCACGCGCTGCTGCGCGAGGTGGTCTACGACGACCTGCTGCCGGGCGAGCGCACCGAGCTGCACGCGGCGCTTGCGCGCGCTCTCGAGGAGCGGATCGAGGGCGGCGAGCGCGGCGCGCACATTACGGCCCAGGCGGCGCACCACTGGATGGCCGCGGGCGACCAGTCGCGCGCGCTGGCCGCCGCCACGCGCGCGGCGCTGGCCGCCGAGCGCGTGAACGCCTTCGGCGAGGCCCAGGCGCTCTTCGAGCGCGCCCTGGCGCTCTGGGAGCGCGTGGAGGATCCGGAGCGGCTCGCCGGCCTCGAGGAGGTCGAGCTGCTCAGGCGCGCGGCCTACTCGGCCGACCAGGCGGGCGACCCCACGCGCCAGGAGGCGCTGCTGCGGCGCGCTCTCAGCCTCGTGGACGCCGGCGCCGATCCCGGCCGCGCCGCGCTCCTGCACGAGCGCCTGAGCCAGTCGCTCTGGAGCCAGCACGAGCAGGACGCCTCGGTCGACGCGATGACCGAGGGCCTGGCGCTGCTGCCCGACGGCGAGCAGAGCGCCGAGCGCGCCAAGCTGCTCTCCCAGCTGGCCAAGAGGCGCATGCTCCAAGGGCGCCTCGCCGAGGCGGAGGAGTGCGCGCTTGAGGCGATCGCGGTCGCACGGGCGGTCGGTCACAGCGAGTCCGAGGCGATCGCGCTGAACGCACTCGGCACGGCGATGGGCGAGCGCGGCGAGACCGACGCCGGCGTCGAGCACATCCGAAAGTCGCTCGAGCTCGCGCGCGAGGAGGACCTCCCCATGGAGGAGGCCGGCGCGTGGATCAACATCGCGGACGTCCTCAACCTCGCGGGTCGCACCGAGGAGGCCCTCGCCGTGGCGCGGCAGGGCCTCGAGGCCGGGCTCACGAGCCCCTGGCGCACCGCGGACTGGCTGCGCCTCGCCATCTCGGAGTACAGCTTCCAGCTCGGTGACTGGGACGAGGCCGAGGCGGCGATTCCCGGCGAGAGCCGCAGGCACACCGGCGGCACGTTCGTCTACTGGCAGCTGTGCCGCGCCCAGCTGGCGCTCGCACGCGGCGACACCGCGCTCGCCGAGGAGGCGATCGCCGCGCTGGTCGAGGCCACCGCGGGATCGACCGAGCCGCAGTTCCTCGGACCGTGCGGCGCGCTGAGCGCTGAGCTGGCTCGCAGGGCCGGCGACGTCGACAAAGCCCGCGCAGCCGTGGACGACTGCCTGGACCGCATCGAGTACTGCTCCGAGGACCTCGTGCGGATCTCCGCGCTCGCGGTGGCCGGCCTGCGCGTGGAGGGCGACGCCGGCCAGCTCGCCCGCGACCGGCGCGACGACGAGGCGGCGAGCGTGGCGCAGTCGCGCGCCGAGGCGCTGCTCGAGCGCACGCGCCTCGCAGCGGCGTCCGGGTGGGCCGTCGAGGCCCCGCAGCTCGCGACCGCCGAGGCCGAGTACGCGCGCGCGACCGGGGGCGACTCCGGGTCGCTCTGGGCCGCTGCGGCCGAGCACTGGGAGCAGCTCCAGCGCCCGTACCAGTCGAGCTACGCGCGCTGGCGCGAGGCCGAGGCGCTCATGACGGGCGGCGACCGCGAGGGCGCCGCGCGGGCCGCAACGGCCGCGCTCGAGTCCGCCCGCACCCTCGGCAGCGGCTGGCTCGTGGACGAGATCGAGTCGCTGGCCGCACGGGCGCGCCTCCAGCTCGGGGGCGAAGCGCCGCCCGCCGCCGAGCCCGCGGAGGAGGAGCCCGAGGATCCGTTCGGGCTCACCGCCCGCGAGCGTGACGTGCTCGCGCTGGTGGCGGCCGGCGCCACCAACCGCGAGATCGGCGAGCGGCTGCACATGGCCGAGAAGACCGCCAGCGTGCACGTGTCGCGCATCCTGGCCAAGCTGAACGTGCGCTCGCGGACCGAGGCGGCTGCGGTTGCGCACCGACAGGGCCTGGTAACAACCGCCTGATGCGCGTACTTGTGACGGGGGCCACCGGCTTCATAGGTGGTCGCCTCGCCGACACCCTCGCCGCCCGCGGCGCCGACGTTCGCTGCCTGGTGCGGGACCGCGGGCGCGCGTCCAGCCTCGAAGCGGCGGGATTCGACCTGCACGAGGGCGATGTGCTCGACGCCAGCAGCCTGCGCGGAGCCGGAACGGACGTCACAACCGCGTACTACCTCGTCCATTCGATGGGACGGGGAACCGGTCGCGAGGGCTTCGCCGAGCGCGAGCGCCGAGCGGCGTCGAACTTCGCGAGCATGGCGAAGCAGGAGGGAGTCGAGCGCGTGGTCTACCTCGGCGGCCTCGGTGACGAGCGCTCGGAGCACCTACGCAGTCGCGCCGCCACCGCGGCGACGCTCGCGCAGGAGGGTCCGCCGCTCGTGTACTTCCGGGCCGGCATGGTGGTCGGGGCCGGCAGCGAGTCCTACCGCACGGTGCGTTACCTGGTGGAACGGCTGCCCGCGATGATCGCGCCCTCCTGGCTCCGAAATCGCACCCAGCCGATAGCGATCGACGACGTACTCGAGTATCTCGCTCGGGCCGGCGAGGGACCGGACGCCGACGGGCTCGAGGTCCAGATCGGCGGACCCGACGTGCTCACGTACTCAGAGCTGCTCTCGCTCATGGCGGACGTGCTCGGCAAGCGACGCCGGCCGCAGCTGCCGGTCCCCTTCCTCAGCCCGCGGCTGTCATCGCTGTGGATCGGTCTCGTCACCCCCGTGGACGCCGGCGTCGCGCGACCTCTCGTCGAGAGCCTGGCCAGCGAGACGATCGTGACCGACCCCGAGCCGGCTCGCCGCTTCGACGTCCAGCCGATCGGCTGTCTCGAGGCGCTCCGGCGTGCGCGCGAGGAGGAGGAAGGGATCTGATCGTCATGCTGTCCGGCTCGTGGAGCTGAGGACGGCAACCGCATCGCTGGCTCTGGCCGAGGAGTTCGGCATCGCCCGCGGCTCGCGCACGACGCAGTCGGTGGTGCAGCTCGAGCTCGAGCACGACGGTTTGGTCGGCCGCGGCGAGGCGGCACCCATCTACTACCGCGGCGAGTCGGTCGACTCGGCCGTCGAGTTTCTGACCACGGCCGCTCCCCCACTCGTCGGCGACGACCCGTTCGCGCTCGAGGCCATCGAGGAGCGGCTCGAGGACGTGGAGGGCGAGGCGGCCGGCAAGGCCGCCCTCGACGCCGCCCTCCACGACTGGATCGGCCGCCGGCTCGGGGTCCCGCTCTGGCGCCTGCTCGGGCTCTCCCCCGAGGCGCCGCCCACCTCGTACACGATCGGAATCGACTCACTCGAGGGCACGCGCGACCGCGCGCGCCGCGCGCGCGACTTTCGCGCGCTGAAGATCAAGGTGGGCGGCGCCGAGGACCTCGCCCGAGTGGAGGCGGTGCGGGAGGACTCCGACGCAGCGCTCCGCGTGGACGCCAACGAGGGCTGGACGCTCGAGTCCGCGCGGGAGCTGATGCCGGAGCTGATCCGGCTCGGGGTGGAGTTCGTGGAGCAGCCGTTCCCTGCCGCGGACCTGGACTCGTTCCGCGGCCTGCGGGAGCTCCGCCCCCGGCTGCCGGTGATCGTGGACGAGGGCTGCCACGACCTGCGCGACGTGGCGCCGGCCGCCGAATACGCCGACGGCATCAACGTGAAGCTCGCGAAGTCGGGTGGCGTGCGCGAGGCTGTGCGGATGATTCACGCGGCTCGCGCCCTCGGATTGAGAGTGATGCTCGGCTGCATGGTCGAGTCGCAGCTCGGCGTGGCGCCAGCCGCCGCGATCGCGTCGCTGGCGGACTGGGTGGACCTCGACGGCCACCTGCTGCTCGCCGACCAGCCGTTCACCGGCCTGCGATTCGAGGACGGCCGCGTGCTCCCCGGAACGGAGCCGGGTCTCGGGGTGGCCCCCGCGTGAGCGAGCGGCTCGCGATCTTCGCCGAGGGCCTGTTCGCCCGCCACACGGGCAAGACCGCGCACGGCGTGATCCGCTACGGCACGCGCGACGTGGTGGCGGTGATCGACTCGAGCCAAGCGGGCCGGACCGCGAGCGAGGTGGAGCCCTTCTGCATTCACCCCGTTCCGATCGTCGCGACGCTCGAGGAGGCGATCGAGCGCGGCGCGGACTCGCTCCTGATCGGCGTGGCGCCCCCCGGCGGGAAGCTCGATCCGGCGTGGCGAAACGTTCTGCTGGAGGCAGTGAGGAACGGGCTCTCGCTCGAGGCGGGGTTGCACACGCAGCTCCGGGACGACCCGGAGTTGCGCGAGGCTGCCGAGCGAGCCGGTGTCGAGCTGCGCGACCTGCGCGCGGTGCCTCCCGGGCTCTCGGTGCCGAAGGGGCCCTACAGCCGCCCCGACTCGGTGCGCGTCGTGCACAGCGTCGGCTCGGACACGGTGATCGGAAAGAAGGTGGTCACGCTGGAGCTCGACAGGGCGGCGCGCGAGCGCGGCCTGCGCTCGGTGTACGTGCCCACCGGGCAGACCGGGGTGGCGATCGCCGGCTGGGGCATCGCCGTGGACCACGTGATCTCCGACTACGTGGCCGGCGCGGGCGAGCAGCTGGTGCACCAGGGCGCCGAGCGCGGCGATCTGCTCTTCGTGGAGGGCCAGGGCGCGCTCTTCCATCCCGCCTACTCGGGCGTCACGCTCGGTCTGCTCCACGGCTCGGCTCCGGACCTGCTTGTCCTGGTGCACAAGGCCGGGGCGACCCACAACCGCAACTACCCGGACCTGCCGATTCCTCCGCTGACGGACCTGATCGCGGCCTACGAG
>DASUQG010000188.1:0-12592 GCA_036280695.1 Thermoleophilaceae bacterium | reverse complement strand
CCCTTACCGGTGTTATTCGGCTCAACATGTGCGGCCGACTGGCGTACAGGCTCGGGCCTTGAGCGAGGCTAGCACCGCGCCCGGGCGGCGGCTAGGGGCGCGCGCGGGGGCGCTAGCCGCGCGCGCGGCGGGCTAGCCGCGCTCCGCCGGCGGCGCGACCACCTTGATGCCGAGCTCGTCCAGCTGGCGCTGGTCGACCGGTGCCGGTGCGCCCGTGAGCGGGTCGATTCCGCTGGCGGCCTTGGGGAAGGCGATCACGTCGCGGATCGACGAGGCACCCGCGAGCAGCGCCACCATGCGGTCGATGCCGAACGCCACGCCGCCGTGTGGTGGCGCGCCGTAGGTCAGCGCCTCGAGCAGGAAGCCGAAGCGCTCCTTCGCCTCCTCGGGCCCGATGCCGAGCGTGGAGAAGACCTTCTGCTGCACCTCGGGGTCGCTGATACGGATCGAGCCGCCGCCCAGCTCCCAGCCGTCGAAGACGACGTCGTATGCGCGGCTGCGCCAGGTACCCGGGTCGCCGTCGAGGTCGCCGGTCGGGCTGGTGAACGGGTGATGGAGCGAGTCCCAGCGCCGCTCCCCCTCGTTCCACTCGAAGAGCGGAAAGTCCACGACCCAGAACACGTCGTGGCCCTCGGGCTCACCCTCCGCGACCTCCGGCCGCAGCGCCCCGAGCACCCGCGCGGCCAAGTCGGCCGTATCGGCGACGATCAGAATCGCGTCACCCTCGTGCGCGTTTAGTGCGTCGTTGGCCCGCGAGATTTCTTCCGGGCTGAGGCGTTTCGCGATCGGAGAGCGCCACCCATCGCCCTCGACGACCGCCCAGGCGAGACCCTTGGCACCGAGCTGCTGTGCCTTTTCGGTGAGTGCGTCGAAGCGACTGCGCGGGAACTCTCCCGTTGCCTTCAGTGCACGGACTACCGGCGCCTCGCGAAAGATGTTCAGCTCGGACTCGCGGAAGATTTCGGTCACGTCCACGATCTCCACGCCGAGCCGCCGGTCGGGACGGTCGGAGCCGTAGCGCAGCATCGCCTCGTCGTAGGTCACGCGCTCGATCGGAAGCGAGACCTCCACTCCGCCGAGCGCCAGGACGCGCTGGAGCAGGCGGTCCACCACGTCGAACACGTCCTCCTCCTCGACGAACGACAGCTCCATGTCGAGCTGCGTGAACTCCGGCTGGCGGTCGGCTCGGAAGTCCTCGTCGCGGAAGCAGCGGGCGATCTGGAAGTAGCGCTCGTAGCCGCCGATCATCAGCAGCTGCTTGAAGAGCTGCGGCGACTGCGGCAGGGCGTACCAGGACCCGCGCACGAGCCGGCTCGGCACCAGGAAGTCGCGCGCGCCCTCCGGGGTGGAGCGGGTCATGATCGGCGTCTCGATCTCGAGGTAGCCCTCGTCCGCCAGGAAGTCGCGGATCTCCTTCACCACGGCGTGGCGAAGGATCATCTGGTCGCGCATCCGGGCCTTGCGCAGGTCGAGGTAGCGGTAGCGCAGCCGCAGCTCCTCTCCGATCGGATCGTCCTCGTCGATCTGGAACGGCGGCGTCTCCGCATCGGCGAGCTGCTCGAGCTCCGCTGCCACCAGCTCGACCTCGCCGGTGGGCAGGTCCGGGTTCACGGCGCTCTCGTCGCGGCGCACGAGCTCGCCGCTCACGGCGATCACGTCCTCGGCGCGCAAGTTGCCGGCGGCGGCGTGGGCCTCGGGTGCCTCCTCCGGGCGGAACACGAGCTGGAGCAGGCCGGTCCGGTCGCGCACGTCGATGAAGATCAGCCCGCCGTGGTCGCGCCTGCGGTGCACCCAGCCGGCCACGCGCACCTGCTCCCCGACGCCATCGGCGCGCAGCTCCCCGGCCCAGTGGGTGCGGTAGCGGTTAGGTCGCGGAGGCTTCACGATCCGTTACCTCGCGCACCAATCCGACCACGTCGTCGAGCGTCTCGGCCGGACGCTGTTCGCCAGTCGCCATGTCCTTGACCTCAATGCCCTCTCCGAGGATCACCGTCACCACCGCACCGATCCGATCGGCCTGCTTCATCTGTCCCTTCATGGAGCGCCCCGCCTGCTCGATCTCCACTCGGAGGCCGAGGCTGCGAAGCAGCTGTGCCAGCTGGAGCCGGAGAGGTGAATCGGCGGTGTGGGAGATGAAAACCCGTGGTGAGCGCTCAAGGTCCTCGTCGCCGGCCGCGAGCAGCATCCGCTCCACCCCCGCGGCCCAGCCCACACCCGGGGTCGGCGGACCGCCCAGCTCCTCGACCAGGCCGTCGTAGCGGCCGCCGCCGCCGAGCGCCGCCTGCGCCCCTAGTCGCTCCGACTCGAACTCGAATACCGTGCGCGTGTAGTAGTCCAGCCCGCGCACGAGCGTCGCGTCGAGCTCGTACGGCATCCCGGCGGCGTCGAGCAGCGCGCGCACCTCGGCGAAGTGCTCCGCGTCGTCGGAGCTGAGCCGGTCGATCAGCCGCGGCGCATCGGCCATCACCGCCTGCGTGCCGGCATGGTCGGCGTCGAAGGCACGCAGCGGGTTCTGATCGAGCCGCTCGCGCACCTCCCCGGAGAGCTCGCCCTCGCGCGCGCGCAGGTAACCGCGCAGCTCGTCGAGATAGTCCGCGCGCGTGGCCGGCGTACCCAGGCTCGACAGCCGCAGCCGCGACGGCCCGGTGCCCGCCCGCTCGAAGATCTCGGCGAGCAGCAGGATCAGCTCGGCGTCGAGCGTGGGGTCGTCCGAGCCGATCGCCTCGGCGTCGATCTGCGTGAACTGGCGGAAGCGGCCCGCCTGCGGCGCCTCGTGGCGGAAGAACGGACCGGCCGACCAGACCTTCACGGGCTGCGGCAGCTTGTGCATGCCGTGCTCGATGTACGCGCGGCAGATGCCCGCGGTGGCCTCGGGGCGCAGCGTCAGGGAGCGCCCGGCCTTGTCCTCGAACGTGAACATCTCCTTTTGCACGATGTCCGTGGACTCCCCCACGCCGCGCGCGAACAGCTCGGTGTCCTCGAACACCGGGGTCTCCATCGGCTCGTAGCCGGCGCGGCCGAGCACGTCGCCGGCGATCTCAACGAGGCGCAGCCGCCTGCGCGCGTCCGGAGGCAGCACGTCCAACGTGCCGCGCGGGGCCTGGAACTTCTTCACCTCGCCAGCTCGGCCAGGAACGGGTTGGTGGCCCGCTCGGCGGCCAGGGTGGTGGTGCCCATGTGGCCCGGATAGACGGCGGTCTCCCCCGGAAGCGACTCGACCAGCCCGCGGATCGACTCGAGCAGGGTCCCGTGGTCGCCGCCCGGGAGGTCGGTGCGGCCGATCGACTGCTGGAACAGCACGTCGCCGGAGAAAATCGCCTGCTCGTCCGGGATCGAGAACGTCACGTGGCCGGGGCTGTGGCCGGGGGTGAACAGCACGTCGATCTCGAAGCCCGCGAGCTCGAGCCGCTCTCCCCCCTCGAGTGTGTGCTCCGCCTCGTACGACTCGAACGGGCCGAAGCCCGGCCAGGGCACGAAGCTCATGATGTCGGCGAGCACGAACGCCTCGATCTTCGGCACCCAGACCTCCGCGCCGGTCGCCCGCGCCACCGGAGCGACCGCTCCCACGTGATCGAAGTGCGTGTGCGTGAGCAGGATGGCGTCGAGCTGCACGCCGAGCGCGTCGATGGCGCCGAGCAGCTTGTCGGGCTCGTCGCCGGGGTCCACGATCACGGCGCGGTCAGATCCCTCGTGCCGGAAGAGGTAGCTGTTCTCCTGCACCGGCCCGACGGTGAACATCCGCACGTCCATGGCTAGCGGCCGCCTGCCGCCCTGCGACGCTTGCGGAAGCGGAAGACCGCCATGTCCGTCACGTAGCCGAGCGGGATGTAGAGGAGGAACATGAAGCCGGCGAGGATCACGCCCTGCGCGATGCTGCGACTGAACGCCAGGACCACGAGCACTCCGAAAACGGCTGCCGCGATAGCCGCCCGGTTGACGGCGCTCCTCCAGGTTGGCGGGCTGTCGAGCCGCTCCTGGCGCCGCTGGCGCGCGATCTGCTTGGCATCCTCGCGCGTCTGAGGCCGCCCGGTCCGGCCCGCGCGCTCGATCGTCCCGGCCGGCGTGCCGCGGTGCTTGCGTGTGCGCTTGCGCTTGGTCTGGGCCATCGACCGGCGACGTTACCGGACGGCGGCGCGTCTCTACCGCCCGTAGAAGCGGGCGAGGGCGCCCTCGAGCAGCTTCGTCGTGCGTTTGGAGTTCGGGAACCAGTTCACGTCACGCTTCAGCCCAAGGCGCGTGACCATGATCGTGTGCGGCTCCGTGTACTTGAGGATCCCCTCGCGGCCGTTGCGCGAGCCCACGCCGGACTCCGCCGAGCCGCCGAACGGCGCCTCGTAGCCGAGGCACTGGAGAACCGCATCGTTGACCGCCGTGCCGCCCGCACGGATGCGGCGCGCGATCGCCTGGCCCTTTGCGAGGTCCTTGGTGAAGACGGACGAGCCGAGCCCGTACACCGAGTCGTTCGCAAGTCGCACCGCCTCGTCGACGTCGCGAACCCTCATCACGGGCAACGTCGGCCCGAACGTCTCTTCGCGCATGCACGCCATGTCGTGGTTCACGTTCACGAGTACGGTGGGTTCGTAGTAGAGGCCGGGCCCGTCGCCGCGCTGCCCGCCGGTGAGGGCGGTCGCACCCTTGTCGAGCGCATCCGCCACATGCCGCTCGACCGTGTCCATCTGCGGCGGGAAGGTCATCGCCCCGACGTCCGCCTCGCCCGCCGAGGTGATCCCGCGCTGGCGCAGCTTTCCGACCGCGGTCACGAGCTTCTCGACGAACTTGTCGTGCACCTCGTCCTCGACGTAGATGCGCTCGACCGACAGGCAGAGCTGCCCGCTGTTCAGCAGGCCCATCGTCGCGGCCGCGTTCGCGGCGCGGTCGAGGTTCGCGTCGGCGCAGACGATCATCGGGTCCTTGCCGCCCATCTCGAGCGAGACGGGGATCAGGCGCTCGGCGGCGCGGGCGGCGACCTTGCGGCCCGTGCGGGTGGAGCCCGTGAACATGACCATGTCCACGTGGTCCACGAGCGCGGCGCCGGTGTCGCCGCGGCCTGTGGCCACCAGCAGCACGTCCTCGGGCAGGCCCGCCTCGCGCGTGAAGCCCTCTACCGCCATCCGCGTGGTCAGGGGCGTCACGTCCGATGGCTTGACGACCACCGAGTTCCCCGCCATCAGCGCCGGCACCGCATCGCCCAACCCGGTCGTGAGCGGGTAGTTCCAGGGCGCGATCACTCCGACCACGCCGAGCGGCCGCCGGCGCACCACGAACTTGCGGCCGAGCACCATGGGGGTCCTAGCCGGCACGCGCTCGTCCTTCAGGAAGCGCTCGGCCCGCTTCTCCCAGAAGCGGAAGACGTCCGCCGCCACGAAGACCTCGTTCAGGAGGGCGTCCTCGTAGGTCTTGCCGGTCTCCCCCATGGTCGACTCGACCAGCCGGTCGCGGTTGCGGACCAGCCAGCGCCGCATCGCGCCGACGACCTCGGCGCGCTCACGAATCGGCCGCGCCGCCCACTCCCTCTGCGCCGCTCGCGCACGGGCCACGAGCGTCGGGACGTCGTTCGTCATGTCGGGAACGTGCCCGGCGATCTCCCCGGTGGCGGGGTTCTCGACCGCGATCTCCTCGCGGGTGCCGTCGGTGGTGGAGGCAGTCGTCGCGCTCATACGCGCACCATCGCACTCTGGCCGCGGAGTGTCTACGCCACTGCGCGCAGCGCGTCCTCGAGGATGTGGCGCTCCGGCTCGAAGCCGCGCAGCGGCACGTCGTCCGGGAAGCCCTCGAAGGCGGCCCGCGGCGCAAGTCCGATCAGCTCGGCCTCGGCGACCTCCGCACGCGCGCGCACGTACTCCACGATCTCGCGCAGCGGTACGGCGTTGTGGTCGTGAACGTTCGTGGACACCTGGGCGCGGTTGCGGTCCTGGAGGTAGAGCCCGAGCGCCCGTACGCCCGGCAGGCCGCCGCCGGACTCGCGCAGGCCGGCAGCGATGTTCTTCGCGACCGCGAGGTCGTCGGTCACGAGATCGACGTTGAAGGCCACGAGCGGCGGCCGCGCCGCGGCAAGCACGGCACCCGCGCTCGGGTGCGGAGCGGGCGGACCGAAGTCGGGCACGAGCTGGCCGGCCTCGATCCGCCGCGCCAGCTCGCGCGGGCCGCCGCGGCGGATCCACGCGCGCTCCTCGTGCTCGGGCCTCGTGGCGAGCTCCCCATAGAGGAACACCGGCACGCCGAGCTCCTCGCCGATCAGGGCGGCGGCGGTGAGCGTCTCGGCGATCGCCGCGCCGCGACGCTCCTCGTCGAGGTAGACCACCGGCATCACGTCGAGCGCTCCGACGTGCGGGTGGATGCCCGTGTGGGCGCTGATGTCGATCCGCGCGATGGCGGATCGCGCGCCGCTCAGGAGCGCCTCGGCCATCTCTCCCTGGTGAGCCGCGAGGGTGAACACCGCGCGGTCATGGTCCGGGTCGGTGTGCAGGTCGAGGAACCGCGCCGGCGCGAAGGCGCGCCCGATCGCCTCGAGCGTGGCGAGGTCCCGCCCCTCGCTCACATTCGGAACCGTCATCAGAAGCGGCCGCGCATCCACACGGTGAAGGCTACGAGACAGCCTCTAAACTCGGCCGCCGCGGCTCCGTAGCTCAGCGGTTAGAGCGCACGACTCATAATCGTGAGGTCGGTGGTTCGAATCCACCCGGAGCTATTCGTCGATAGCAGCTAGCGCCGCGCCACCAGGACCACGCGCGGCGTCCTGGTCCCGCCGCCCGGGAGCGCGACTCGGACGCGGACCCTCATTCGTCCGCTGCGGCGCAGCACCCGGCGAGTTGCTCGGTTGAGCCGGGCTCGTACTGCGGCCTCCGCGCTGGGGGCGAGCCGTAATAGCGCCGGTTCGCCGGGCCGTCCACGGTAGAGCGACAGCACACATGTCGCGGCATGAGCAGTGGCTTCCCCACACTCTTTCGTAATCCGGGGGATCGCTCTAGGGGTTTCCCCGACGCGCCGCTCGGGCGCTATCGGTGAGCCTCAGGGCATGTCTCTCACAACCCCTCGGAGGTTCACCTCGATGCGCAGCACCCTGGTCGTATGTCTCGTCGCGGTCGCCATGGCAGCCGTCCCGGCTGGGGCGTCGGCGGCCGGCTTTCACATGAGCCGAGACTTCAGCGCGAACGGCGACAGCGCGCGCGCGTACGGCAAGACCTGCGGCAAGACGAAGTTCGGCGATTGGCGCTGGCGCGTGTCCCTCGGCTCCGGTGATCTGCGCGTCAACTACCGCTGGATCGAGCCGGTGCGTGCCGACGGCAAGGCCCGCAACCTGCGCTTCACCGAGATCAGCGGCCCGGTCGTGCAGTCGCAGCCTGAGTTCCTTCAGGACGACTTCGTGGCAGCCGTCAAGCGCGTCCTGAACAAGATCACCGTCCGCAGCGTGGCCGGCGGCACCAAGCTCGCCTACACCACGCCGACCGGCGGAAAGTCGACGATTCGCTTCCGCCCAGCCCGCAGCTGCTGACAGCCGCGGACGGTGTCAGTGGGGGGCCGCGAACTCGACGCGGCCCCCCATCACCGTCGCGGCCACAAGCGGGACCCCCGCCCGGTACACGAGGTGCGTGTAGGAAGGGCCGTCGAGGATCACCGCGTCCGCCCGTGCTCCGGGCGTGAGCCGGCCGACGTCGTCGCGTTGCAGCGCCCGTGCTCCGCCGCGCGTGGCCGCCAGCAGCGCCTCCTCCGGCGTCATCCTCATGTCGCGCACGGCGAGCGCGATGCAGAACGACATCGAGGTGGTGTAGCTGGAGCCCGGGTTGCAGTTGGTGGCGATCGCAACCTCGACGCCGGCGTCGACCGCCCGGCGCGCGTCGGGGTAGGGCTGGCGAGTCGAGAAGTCCGTGGCCGGCAGGAAGGTGGCCACCGTCTCGCTGCCCGCGAGCGCGGCGATGTCCTCGCCGGACAGGTAGGTGCAGTGGTCCACCGACGCGGCGCCCATCTCGACCGCGAGGCGGACGCCCGGCCCGAAGCCCAGCTGGTTCCCGTGCACGCGCAGGCCAAGGCCGGCGTCGTGGCCAGCCTCGAGCACGGCGCGTGACTGGTCGGCGTCGAAGGCGCCCTCCTCGCAGAACACGTCGATCCAGCGGAGGTACGGGCGGCAGGCGGCGAGCATCTCGCCGCACACGAGCTCCACGTACTCGTCCGCGCGGCCATCGTACTCGGGCGGCACCGCGTGGGCTCCGAGGAACGTCACGTCGTCGGTCAGCTCCGCGGCGACGGCGCACGAGCGTCGTTCCGCCTCGGGCTCGAGCCCGTAGCCGGACTTGATCTCCAGATGCGTGATCCCGGCGCGAACGGCCTCGGCGCGGCGGGCCCGTGCGAGCGAGCGCAGCTCGTCCTCGCCGGCTGCCCGGGTGGCCTCGGTGGTGACCCTGATCCCGGACGCCGCGTACGGCCGACCGGCCATGCGCGCGGCGAACTCGTCGGCGCGGTCCCCGGCAAAGACGAGGTGGGTGTGGCTGTCCACGAATCCCGGGATCACACAGCGACCCGTGGCGTCGAGGCGCTCGTCTCCCGCCGCGCCGGCCCGCTCGATGGCCACAACGCGCTCGCCATCCACCACGACCGCGGCGTCGCGCACCAAGCCGAGCGGCCCCTCGCCGAGCGAGGGCTCGCCGGTGACAAGCAGGCCGATGTTGTCGATAACGAGGGCGCTCATGCCGTTGCCGCGAGGACGGCGTCATGCAGCTCCCGTGGCACGTCGATGGTCGCGTGCCGGCCCTCACGGACGAGCTCCCGGCCGTCAGCCAGGACGTCCGACACGTCGGGCGCGCCGGCCCCGAAGACGACGGCGTCGAGCGCGTTCGTGGGGTCCGTGCCGGCAAGGCGGACTCCCGCGAGGGATACCGTGACGAGGTCGGCGCGCGCGCCGGGCGCGATCCGCCCCGCGTCCGGCCACCCCAGGCAGGCGTGCCCGTCTCCGGAGGCGGCCCGCAGCAACGCGGCGGCCGTGTGGCGCGCGCGCTCCCCGCTGGCGAGGCGCTCGTCCAGCTCCACGGCGCGAGCCTCCTCGAAGAGGTCGATCACGGCATGGGAGTCGCTTCCGAGCGACAGCGAGGCGCCCGCCTCTGCCAGGCGGCGCATCTCGCCGATGCCGTCGGCCAGGTCGCGCTCGGTCGTCGGGCACGCGCAGCAGCAGGCTCCGCTGCCGCCGAGCAGCGACACGTCGCCGTCGTCAAGGTGCGTGGCGTGCACAGCGGTGAAGCGCGCCGCGAGCGCGCCCGCATCGGCCAGCACGGCGGTCGGGGTGCGTCCGTAAGCCTCGCGGCAAGCCTCGTTCTCGGCCGGCTGCTCGGAGACGTGCGCGTGCAGGGGACGGTCCCGCTCGGAAGCCCAGCCGGCCACGATCGCGGCACCCTCGGGGTCGACCGCCCGCACGCTGTGTATGGCACCCCCGAGCCGCACCGCCTCCCCCTCCTGAAGCGCCTCTACACGGTCCGCCCAGGCGGTCGCGCTGCCGTCCGAGAACCGGCGCTGCGGCCCGGCCGGCGGCTCGCCGATCCCGCCATGCAGGTAGCAACAGTCGATCAAGGTGATGCGCAACCCGGCGTCGGCGGCCGCGGCGATCAGCGCGTGGCCCATCTCGTTGGGGTCGTCGTACGACACGCCGTCGGGGCCGTGGTGCAGGTAGTGGAACTCCCCCACCGCCGTCACGCCGGCCAGCACCATCTCGGCGTAGGTGGCCCGTGCGAGCGCCAGATAGGTCTCCGGATCGAGGCGGGCAGCGAGCCGGTACATATGCTCGCGCCAGTTCCAGAATGAGCCGCGCCAGTGGGTGCGACCGCGAAGTGCGCGTTGAAAGGCGTGCGAGTGGGAGTTCGCGAGGCCGGGCAGCGTCAGGCCCTCCAGACGCCGCGCGCCCGGTGGCGGCGCCGGCGTGGCGCCGGTGACCGAGGCGAACCTGCCGTCCTCGACGTCGATCAGCACGCCCGCCTCGGCGCGCTCGCCGCCCAGCCACGCCAGCTCGCACCAGTACGCCGTCACGAGCCCACCCGCTCCACGAGTTGGCGGGCTCGCTCCACGAAGGCGTCCTTGTGGAAGCGCTCGAACTGCTCCCAGGTGGTGAGCGTCCTCGGGTCGGTGACCCTGTCCACGAACAGCGTGCCGTCGAGGTGGTCGAGCTCGTGCTGGAACGTCCCGGCCGTCAGCCCGCGCCTCACCTCCTCGTGCTCGCCCCCCTCCCGGTCCAGGTAGCGCAGCCGGATGTTCACGTGGCGCGGCACCTCTCCACGCAGGTTCGGCACGGACAGGCAGCCCTCGTTGATCTGCTCGACCTCCGCGTCGAGCGGCTCGATCACGGGGTTCACGATCACCGTCAGCGGGATCGGTGGCTTGTACGGGTAGCGCGGGTTCCCGGGACGCACCTCGACCACCGCGATTCGGCTGGTCTCGGCCACCTGGTTCGCGGCCAGTCCGGCGCCGTCGGCCGCGCGCATGGTCTCGATCATGTCGTCGATCAGCCGCTGCACCTGCGGCGAGCTCAGGTCCTCGGGTGCGACCTCCCGCGCGCGTTCGCGCAGCACGGGATGGCCGATCTCGACGATCTCGCGGCGGCTCACGCGTCGTGCTCGCGCATCGGGATGCGGACGCCCCGCTCCTGGGCCACCTCGGTGGCCCGGTCGTATCCGGCGTCGGCGTGGCGAATCACGCCCGTCCCCGGATCGGCGGTCAGCACGCGGTCGAGCTTCTCGGCGGCGAGCTCCGTGCCGTCCGCCACGCACACCATGCCCGCATGGATCGAGCGCCCGATCCCGACGCCGCCGCCGTGGTGGATGCTGACCCAGGATGCCCCCGCCGCGGTGTTCACCATCGCGTTCAGCAGCGGCCAGTCGGCGATCGCGTCCGATCCGTCGAGCATCGACTCGGTCTCGCGGTACGGCGAGGCCACCGAGCCCGAG
Organism: Thermoleophilaceae bacterium; assembly: GCA_036280695.1. Classification (GTDB taxonomy): domain Bacteria; phylum Actinomycetota; class Thermoleophilia; order Solirubrobacterales; family Thermoleophilaceae; genus JACVRW01. The sequence continues at coordinate 1,670 of DASUQG010000188.1, read as the reverse complement.
TCGAGGTGGTCGCGCCCGATCACGATCGGCGCCCGCAGCTCGCCGCTCTTCACCATCTGGTTGAAGCGCAGCCCGAGCCGGCGGCGCTCGCCGTATCCGAGCCAGCAGATCCGGGCGGGCAGCCCCTGGAACGCGATCCGCTCGCCGGCCATACGGATCCAGCGGGCGAGGCTCTCGTCCTCGGGGAACTCCTCGAGCACCGCACGGTCCGTGGCCGCGATGTCATCCGGGTCGCCGGAGAGCGCCACCCAGCGGAAAGGCCCCTTCCCCTCGCAGAACAGCGGCCGGATGTACGCCGGAACGAAGCCCGGGTAGTCGAACGCGCGCTCGAAGCCGCCCAGCTTCGCCTCGGCGCGCAGGCTGTTGCCGTAGTCGAACACCTCCGCGCCGGCGTCCATGAAGCCCACCATCGCGAAGCAGTGGGCCGCCGCCGAGACGCGCGCTCGACGCACGTACTCGTCGGGATCGTCGCCGCGCAGGCGGTCGGCCTCGGCGAGCGACAGGCCGGCGGGCACGTAGCCCACCAGCGGGTCGTGCGCGCTCGTCTGGTCGGTGACCACGTCGGCCTCGAAGCCGCGGCGCAGGAGCTCCGGAAGCACCTCGGCGGCGTTGGCGCACAGCCCGACGCTGAGCGCACGGCGCTCCTGCTTCGCGCGCAGGCAGCGCTCGACGGCGTCGGCGAGGTCGTCCGCCTCCTCGTCGAGGTAGCGGGTCTCGAGCCGGCGGCGGATGCGATCGCGGTCCACCTCAACGCACAGCGCCACCCCCTCGTTCATCGTCACGGCGAGCGGCTGCGCGCCCCCCATGCCGCCAAGCCCCGCGGTGAGCGTGACCGTGCCGGCCAGCGAGCCCTCGAAGCGCCGCCGCGCGATCTCGGCGAAGCATTCGTAGGTGCCCTGCACGATCCCCTGGCTGCCGATGTAGATCCAAGAGCCCGCCGTCATCTGGCCGTACATCGTCAGCCCGAGCGCCTCGAGCCGGCGGAACTCGTCCCAGGTGGCCCACTCGCCGACCAGGTTGGAGTTCGCGATCAGCACGCGCGGCGCCCACTCGTGGGTGCGGAACACGCCCACCGGCTTCCCGGACTGGACGAGCATGGTCTCGTCGGCGCCGAGCGTCCGGAGCGTGCGCACCAGGGCGTCGAATGCCTCCCACGAGCGCGCCGCACGCCCGGTGCCGCCGTACACCACGAGCTCGTCGGGCCGCTCCGCCACGTCCGGGTCGAGGTTGTTCATCAGCATCCGCAGCGCGGCCTCCTGGCCCCAGCCGCGGCAGGACAGCTCGCCGCCGCGGGGAGCATGGACCTCTCGCACGCTCACTCGAGGCCCCCGATCGCGCCCTCGACCGCGTCGAGCACGGCCCCCGAGGCCACGAGCGCCTCGGCATCCGCCAGCTCCGGCGCGAGCCAGCGGTCCGGGCCCGGGCCGGGTACGGCCGCGCGCACCGCGGCCAGCGCTGCGGCGGTGCCGGAGGCGGGCGCGAGCGGCGCGCGCAGGTCAAGCGCGCGCGCCGCACAGGTGAGCTCGACGGCGAGGATGCGGCCCAGGTTCGCCACCACGGTGCGCAGCTTGCGGGCGCCGCCCCAGCCCATCGACACGTGGTCCTCCTGCATGGCGCTCGTCGGCAGCGAGTCGGTGGCGGCGGGCACGGCGAGGCGACGGTTCTCCGCC
>DASUQG010000187.1:0-7812 GCA_036280695.1 Thermoleophilaceae bacterium | reverse complement strand
CGCGAGCGGGTCGGGCTGCGGCCGCTCCGCGACGTACACGGCGGGATCTCGCGCGAGCTCGCCATCGTGGCCACCTTCCCCCAGCTCGAGTACCCGCGGGCAGAGGCCTGGCCTGGGATGCGCGTGACGGGGCCGCTTCTGTGGGAGCAGCCGTTCGGCGACGTGGAGCTGCCGCCGGGCGAGGGCCCGCTGGTGCTGGTGGCGCCGAGCACGTCGCAGGACCCAGAGCACCGGCTGGTGCGGGCCGCCCTCGAGGGGCTGGCGGGAGAGCCGGTGCGCGTGCTGGCCACCACCAACCGGCGCGAGCCGCCCGAGCCGCTGCGGGTGCCTCCGAACGCGCGCGTGGTCGACTGGGTGTCGTACGCGCGGACGATGCCGCTCTGCGACGCGGTCGTCTGCCACGCCGGCCACGGCACCCTGGTGCGGGCGCTCGCGAGCGGGGTGCCCGTTGTGGCGTGCCCGCATGCCGGCGACATGGCGGAGAACGCGGCACGCATTCGCTGGGCGGGCGCGGGCGTCTCCTTGCCACGCCGCTTCACCACACCGCGGGGAGTGCGACTCGCGGTGCGGCGCCTGCTCGCCGAGCCGAGCTACGGGCGGCGCGCCGCAGAGCTGGGCGACTGGGCGGCCCGCCACGATGGGGCCGGGGCGGCCGCTGAGGCGGTTGAGGAGCTGGCTGAAGTGAGCAAATCTCCGCAAAGAGCGGGCTGATTGCGATTCGCCCGCTTGACGAACTGACCGACCGCTGGTCTACTCAGTCTCGAGACGCGGACGGAGCGCCAAGAGCGAAGCCATGAGGTTGTAAGGCTCGCCCCGGTGAAGGTCGACGCGAGTTGACTGGAGCGGACCTCAAGCGCGAAGTTCGCGTCTCGTTTACGTTCTGGTACCGCCGAGCCCCACCGCGCTGATCTAGCGTTAGCGCCATGGCTACCACCGTCACCGAGCGCGAGCTCGCGCAAGTCGAAGCCGCCAACGCGAGCGGTCGCACGCCGGTCGTGTTCATCCACGGGCTCTGGCTGCTGCCGAGCAGCTGGGACAACTGGGCGGCGCTGTTCGAGGAGGCCGGGTACGCGCCGGTGACGCCGGCCTGGCCCGACGACCCCGAGACCGTCGAGGAGGCCAGGGCGAACCCGGACGTCCTCGCCAAGAAGACGCTCGGGCAGGTCGCCGATCACACCGCCGAGGTGATCGGCAAGTTGAACGAGAAGCCGGCCGTGATGGGCCACTCGACCGGAGGACTGCTGGCCCAGCTGATCGCGGACCGCGGCCTGTCCGCCGTCACGGTGGCGATCGACCCGGGGCCGTTCCGCGGCGTGCTTCCACTGCCTCTTTCGGCGCTGAAGTCCGCCGCACCCGTGCTCAGCAACCCGCTGAACCGCGGCCGCGCCGTGACGCTCACCTTCGACCAGTTCAAGTACGGCTGGACGAACGCCCTCGGCGAGGAAGAGTCGAGGCAGCTCTACGACACCTACCACGTCGCCGCGCCGGGGGTGGCGCTGATGCAGATGGCGAACGCGAACGTGAACCCCTTCACCGAGGCGAAGCTCGACCCGAGGAACCCGGACCGCGGCCCACTGCTGATCATCGACGGCGAGAAGGACCACACGGTCCCCTGGGCGATCGCGAACGCGTCCTACAAGAGGCAGCAGCGCAACCCCGCCGTGACCGAGATCAAGAAGATCCCGAACCGCGGCCACTCACTGACGATCGACAGCGGATGGCGCGAGGTGGCCGAGACGGCCCTCGAGTTCGTAAAGCGCTTCGCGCCGAGCGGCCAGCCGGCGGACGCCCCGCGGACCAGCTGACGCGAGCAGAGCGCCGCCGTCGGAGCGCGTTCCGTCCGGCGTTTAAGCGAACATGTGTTCGTGTCCAAGCACGCGCCACGGGGAGCACCGAACCGGACGAAGCTCGAGGAGCTCGCGTGTCAAGGAGCCACGCTCAGGGAGATCGCGGTCGCGCTCGACAGATCCGTGGCCACCGTCAGGTACTGGCTTCGGCGCTGGGAAATCGCCCGGGCGGACGCCAGACGCACGAGAGTCGACCCCGCGACAGCGCCACGTGAGGTCATGCGAGTGTGCTCACGTCACGGACGAGCGGTCTACCGCCTCGACATCCGCGGGACCTACCGGTGCGTTCTGTGCGCGCAGGAGCGCGTCGCTGCGCGGCGCCGCGAGATCAAGCGGACCCTGGTGGAGGAGGCCGGTGGGTGCTGTGCAGCCTGTGGCTATGACCGATTCCAAGCCGCCCTGCAGTTCCATCACCTAGACCCCGCCGAAAAGTCGTTCGGAATCTCCTCGCGCGGATTCAGCCACGGGATCGATCGAGCTCGCGAGGAGGCGCGAAAGTGCGTACTGCTCTGTGGGAACTGCCACGCCGAGGTGGAGGCGGGAGTGAGGGTGCTAGAGGCTCCCCGGGGTGGATTCGAACCACCAAGAACTGATTAACAGTCAGTCATGTTGCCGTTACATCACCGGGGATCGGCGCTGCCGAGGATAGCGCTCGACTCGGTTGCCGGCCGCAGCCGAGCTAAGCCTCGTCAGCCGTTCCTGCGAGGCGGTCTGCGCCGCCTGAGCTCTTCAGCATCGCCAGTGTCTTCGACTCGATCTGGCGCACTCTTTCGCGGGTGACCCCTACCTCGTGGCCGATGTCCTCGAGCGTCATCGGGCCCTTGTCGCCCAGGCCGTAGCGGAGCTCGATCACCTTGCGCTCTCGCCAGCCGAGTGAGTCGAGGACCTTCTGGAGGTCCGCGTCGCGGATCTGGTTGGCCACGATCTCGAGTGGGCGGTCGGTGGCGGCGTCCTCGATGAAGTCGCCGAGCGAGGCGTCGCCCTCCTCGCCGCCAACGGGGGCCTCCAGCGAGACGGGCTCCTGCCCGAGCTTCAGGATCTCCTCGACCTTCTTGGCCGGCATCTCCACCAGCTCGCCGATCTCCTCCGGCGTGGGCTCGCGGTTGTGCTTCTGGAGCAGCGACCGCTTCGCGCGCGCGACGCGGTTCATCCGCTCCACCATGTGCACCGGTATCCGGATCGTGCGCGACTGGTCCGCCAGCGCACGCGTGATGGCCTGCCGGATCCACCAGGTGGCGTAGGTGGAGAACTTGAAGCCGCGGCGCCAGTCGAACTTCTCCACCGCGCGGATCAGGCCGAGGTTGCCTTCCTGGATCAGGTCGAGCAGCGTCAGCCCGCGCCCGGTGTAGCGCTTCGCGATCGAGACCACCAGACGCAGGTTCGCCTCGATCAGCGAGTTCTTGGCGGCCATGTCGTTCTGCTCGATGCGCTTGGCGAGGCGTACCTCGTCCTCGCGCGTGAGCAGCGGCACGCGGCCGATCGAGCGCAGGTAGAGCCGTACCGCGTCCTCCGCCCCGTGCTCCGGCGGGGGCACGAGCAGGCCGGCCGTGACGACGCCGCCCTCGTCGTAGAGGTCGGCGGCGGTGGGCTCGTCGGGCTCGTCCGCGTGGCCATTGGCGGCCGCGGGCTCGAGCTCGCGCGGATCCTCCGCGTCCTCGCCGTTCATGCCGGGCACCCGCTCGGTCATGCCGTCTGTCCCATCACTGTGCCCATCTCGTCACGAACCTTCTGTTCGGCGGCGGCGAGCAGACTCTTTCGTGCGTGATCGCCGTCCTGCGACGCGCGCCTGATCTCGCGCTCGATACGGCGCTGCTCCAGCTGAAGGATGCTCATGCGCAGGATCAGGTCCTCGCTCGGCGGGCGCTCCAGGGCGGCCACGGCGACATCGGTCACGAGCGCAGCCAGCGCCGGGTCGTCCTCCGGCAGCGCCGCCAGCGGGTCCTCGAAGTGCGCGACCAGGTGCGCGCGGGCGCGGCGCATCTGGTCCGACGAGAACTGCTCGTCCTCCGGGCGGGCGAGGTACTGCCGCCCGAGCTCCCCGCTCGACAGACTGCGCGTGAGGAACTCGCGCTCGGTGCGCAGCGAGAGCTCGCCGGCCGAGCTCGGAGCCGACTGGGACGGCGCGGGGGCTCGCGGCGCGGGCGCGGGCGCCAGCACGTAGTCCACGGGAACGTCGAGACGATCCGCGGCTTCGCGGACGAGCGCGTCTCTTGTTGCGGTCCGTTCGGGTACCACGGAGATCAGCTTGCGCGCCTCCTCGAGGGGCAGGTCTCGACCTGCGGGCGTGTCCAGGTCTGCATCGGCAAGTACTCGACGGACCTGAAACTCGATCATGGGAACAGCCCGCTTTATGCGCTCAATGAACGCGTCGGGCCCCTCCCGGGCGACGAGATCGGCCGGATCCGTCCCCTCCGGCATCTCCACCACACGCAGGTCGATCCCGCGGTCCTCGGCCAGCCGCGAGGCGCGCAGCATGGCGTCGCGCCCGGCCCGATCCGCATCCAGAGCGAGGTACACCCGCCCGCGGCGGTTGCCGTCGCCGACCTTCGCCAGCTCCGCTAGCTGTTCCTGCGTGAGTGCCGTGCCCATGATCGCCACGGCCTCCCTTATCCCCGCCTGGTGAAGCGCAAGCACATCGGTGTAACCCTCGACAACCACGAAACGAGCGGTCCGCATCGCCTCCCTTCGGGCGATATCTATCCCAAATAGCTGGCGACCCTTGTGATACAGGTCATTCTCGGACGTGTTGAGGTACTTGGGGCCGCGGTTCTCCCCCATCTGCCGCGCCCCGAATCCGAGCACCTTTCCGCGCGAGTCGGCCAGCGGGAACATGATCCGGCCACGGAAGCGGTCGTAGAGGCCGCCGCCCCGGCCGCGCTGGGCGAGCCCCGCCGCGACGAGCTCCTCCTCGCTGAATCCGTTCTGGCGCGCACCCATGATCATCCGGTCCCACGCGCTTGGGGAGTAGCCGACGCGGAACTCCGCAAGCACCTCTTCCGATAACGCACGGGAGGCCAGGTACTCGCGCGCCGGCGCGGCCTCCGCGGACTCGTGCAGATAGGTCGAGTAGAAGCGGCTCGCCCGCTCGAGCAGCGCGTGCAGCCGCTCCCGGCGCCGGCGCCGCTCCTCGGCCCGAGGGTCGTCGGCCTCGCGCTCCACACGGACGTTGAAGCGCTCCGCCAGCAGCTCCACGGCCTCCTGGAAGTCGAGCGCCTCGGTTTGCTGGACGAACTTGAAGGCGTCGCCCCCCTCGCCGCAGCCGAAGCAGTAGTAGAGCTTCTCCTCGGGGTTGACCGAGAACGAGGGCGTGCGCTCGTCGTGGAACGGGCAGAGCCCGGTCCAGCGCGTGCCGACCCGCCGCAGGTCCGTCTTCTGCCCCACCAGGTGGACCATGTCCACGGCCTCGCGCACGCGGTCGATCGTGTCCTTCGTGAACAGCGCCATCAGAACCCCTGCGGTACGGACAGGTTCTCGAACTCGCGGATGGCGTAGCGGTCCGTCATGCCCGCGAGCCAGTCGACCACCCGCTGCTCGTCGCCCAGCTCGTCGGCGTAGTGGTCGAAGAGCGCTCGCAGCATGCGCTCGATGCGCGGGCGCTCGCGCTGGGCGGCGGGGCCGAGGTACACGTGCTCGAACATGAACTCCCGCAGGCGCAGCATCGCCGCGCCCACCTCCTCGCCCTGGACGATGTCGCCCGCATCCTCGGAGTGGCGCAGCACGTCCACCACGAGCGTCTCGATCCGGTCGGAGCCCGTGTGGCCCAGCAGCTCGATCTCCGCGCGCGGCAGGTCCTCGAAGCGGAGGACGCCGGCCCGGATCGCGTCGTCGATGTCGTGGTTGATGTACGCCACACGGTCCACGAGCCGGACGATCCGGCCCTCGAGCGTCCCGGGGGGCTCGGGCCCGGTGTGACGCAGGATGCCGTCGCGCACCGGCGCGGTGAGGTTCAGCCGCTCGATCTTCTCCACCACACGTAGTGAATGCTCGTTGTGGCGGAAGCCACTCCCCCAGCGCTCACGCATGCACTCGTCGAGCACCGCCTCGCCGGTGTGGCCGAACGGCGGGTGGCCAAGGTCGTGCCCCAGCCCGATCGCCTCGGTGAGGTCCTCGTTCAGCTCGAGCGCGCGCGCCACCCCGCGGGCGATCCCGCAGGCCTCGAGCGTGTGGGTGAGCCGAGTCCGGTAGTGATCGCCCTCGGGCGCGATGAAAACCTGGGTCTTGTGCTTGAGGCGCCGGAAGGCCTTGGAGTGCACGATCCGGTCGCGGTCGCGCTGAAAGGGGGTGCGATGGTCAGAGTCGGGTTCCGGCTCCTCGCGGTCGGCGGGATATGAGCGCGTCGCGAGCGGCGACAGCGACTCTTCCAGTCGCTCGATCCGCTCCCTGAACGAAGTTCGGGCGAGCTGGGCCATGCGGGCCGGATTGTGGCAGTTCAGTCGGAGATCGACCCGAAGGCTGCCGCGCGGATGTAGAGCTCGTAGAGCAGGAACCCCCGTGCGAACTCCGGCTTGCAGCGGGCGTCGAGCGTGGTGTACGCCACGTCGTCCGGAAGCGTGTTGCCCTCCTTCCGGGGCCCCGCCACCGTGCTCTCGAGCCGGTCCACCGCGGACTGGCGCTGCTGCGGCGAGGCCTCCCTCCAGTCGGTGCAGGTGGCGGTCTGGAGCTTTTCGCCGAACGGCTGCGGTGCGGCGGGCTCGCCGCCGCACCCAGCCAGCAGAATCGCCGCTGCCGCGACTAGGGCCGGTCGAGCAACCCGTTGCACGACAGGGTGGAGCCCACTAGCCGGCAGTCGCCGGCCAGGAGCCCGATCTTCGGCGCCCCGGACGCCCGCACCGGCAGCCCCATCCCTCCGCCGCCAGACGACGACGGCTTCTCGGGAGTCCGGAACCACGGGCAGACGTTCGGGTCCATCTCGCCCCCGACGACCGCCCCGGCACACGGGGCCAGCTCGCTGGCGAACTTGGCGCCGTAGGTCACGCCCGCACTCGTGTTCTTGCAATCCGAGGGCATGAGCGGCCCCTGCGGGTCGGTGGTCACCTCACCGTTCTGGTACCAGCAGTTGTCCATCTGCATGGGCGCCTCGTCCCACCAGAAGTCGATCCCGTTGGGGATCTTCTCGCCGTTCGGCGCGATCCCCATGACGTTGTCGTGGTAGCGGTTGCGGTGGGACACCGAGTTCGCGGTGGTCTTCTTGTCGTCCGAGAGCGAATCCGGGATGTGGAGCAGCATCGTGCCGCGGCGCCAGTTGTCCCAGATGCGGTTGCCGCGGATCTCGTTGCCGTTGCCGCCCGCGATCAGGATGCCCACGCCGACCGGAGTCGGCACCTTCGGCTCCACGTCGGACCCCTCGACGAAGCTGTTGAAGTTGTTCGAGTAGATCCGGTTCTTCTCGAACAGGGCGCCGTCCTGGGGATATCCCGGATGACCGCCCGCGAACAGCGAGTCAGTGGCGATCGCGGTGCCGTTGTCGTAGAAGTCGTTGTTCACGACCCGCGTGCCGTTCCCCATCGTGCCCGAGTAGCCGAGCGTGTTGTGGTGGATGTCACAGCGCGTGATCGTGTTGTTCACGCGCCTCGTCGGCTCGGTGGTCTGTTCCGCGGTCTCGGGCGCGGCGCCCGGATAGATCGCGGAGTCGCCGTGGCCCACGCCCTCGCAGTCGCTCGTGCGGCCGTGGTCGGACGTGAACATCAGCCCGCCGTATTCCTTGTTGTAGAAGAACTTCACGCGCGACATCAGATAGCCGTCGGTCTCGTGGATGTAGATGCCGTGCTCGGCGGCGTGCGCCGCGGTGAGGTTGCGGATCACCACCCCGTCCCCGCGGTCCACACGCAGCCCGACCTCCTTGAGCGGCTCCGACGGTCCGCGCAGCTTCGCCTTCTTGTCCTTGGCGAGGTCGATGATCACGTCCTCGGGCTTGGCGCCCGAGCCCTCGATCTGGACGTTGCAGCGGACGCACGGGCCTTCGTCC
>DASUQG010000186.1:0-2368 GCA_036280695.1 Thermoleophilaceae bacterium | reverse complement strand
CGCGCGGGCGCGACCGTGAGCAGCAGCGAGAGCAGGGCGGCGAGGAGCAGGAAGGCGCGCTTTGAAGTCATCTTCGCGCGCTGTTCGATGCGAGCCCAGATGCTCCTTTTCGTTGCACCGAACCCTGCGAGGGTTATGCTGCCCGCGCTTTGCGAAGTACTCGCGCCCTGCGAACGCTCGCGTGGGGCGCGGTGGCGGTCGGCGTCGCCACACCCCTGGTCCGGCACCGGCTGCGGCTCCGGCCACCGGTGGTGTCGGCGCTGTCATGGCCGGCCCCCGCCGCGCTCGCGCTCGCTGCCCGCCGCACCCCGGTGCGGGATGCGGCGATCTACGGCCTACAGATGTGGGTGTACTTCGCGCACTTCGACATGCCTGACGACGATCCCGACGCCCTGCTCAAGCGGCTCAAGGTGAGCTATCCGATTCGCTGTGACCGGGTAATCGGCCTGGGCACATGCCCGACCACGAGGCTCCAGCGCGCGCTCGGCCGCGAGGGCCACGTGGGCCCGCTCGAGTACGCCCTGTCGGCCGTTCACTGGAGCTGGTTCCTCGTCCCGCACGGCACGCTCCTCTACATCCTCCTGCGGCATCGCGAGAAGCTCCCTCGCTCCGCGACCCTGATGGCCGCGTGCTTCGACCTCGGTTGTGTGGTCTACTGGCTGGTGCCCACCGCCCCGCCCTGGTACGCCGGCGCGAACGGCCAGATGCCGCCAGTGCGCCGGATCATGGCCGAGGCGGGCGAGCGCGTCTGGAAGCGCTTCTGGCACCCGCTTTACCATTCCCTCCAAGGCAATCCCTTCGCAGCCATGCCCTCCCTTCATTTCGGCACCTCAGTGATGGCAGCCCGGATCCTTTCGCAGGTCGGGCGCGGTCACGCGGCGGCCGGTTGGGCGTACGCGCTGGCGCTGGGGTTCGGGCTCGTGTATCTCGGTGAGCACTACGTGATCGACCTGCTCGCCGGCATCGCGCTCGCCGAGGGGATCTGGCGCGCCGCACCACGCGTAGAACCGGCGATCCGGATGATCGCCGCGGCCGTGCATCGACTGGAGCCGCAGGCAGGCTGATGGCGGCGGAGGAGCGCCGCCGCGTCCGCGAGGAGAGCCGTCGACCCGACGACTGGGATCAGCCCTCGGACGAGGAGCTGGCGCTCGAGGCGGCCGACGAGGAGGCCGCCGACGTCGAGGCCGACGAGCTCGAGGTCAGCCGCTTCCAGGCGCTGCTCCAGGACCGCCGCAAGATCGTCTCCGGCATCCTGCTGGTGCTGCTGCTCGTGGTGGCGATCTACGTGCTGTTCCCGAAGATCGTCGGAGCCGACGAGGCCGTCGGCAACCTCGACGAAGCCACGTGGTACTGGATCGTCGTCGCGATCGGGTTCAACGTGCTGGCCTTCGGCGCGTACGTGGCGCTGTTCCGCGGCATCCTGGGCGGCACGCACGACGACGAGGTGCATCGCCGGCTCGACCTGAGGGCGTCGTACCAGATCACGATGGCCGGACTCGCGGCCACCCGCATCTTCTCGGCCGCCGGCGCCGGCGGGATCGTGCTCACGTACTGGGCCCTGCGCAAGGCCGGCATGCCGCGCCGCCGCGCCGCCTGCCGGATGGTGGCCTTCCTCGTCCTCACCTACTTCGCCTACCTCGCCGCGCTCGTGATCTTCGGCGTGCTGCTGCGCACCGGCGTCCTGCCCGGGCGGGCGCCGCTCGCGGGCACCGTCGTGCCGGCGGCGGTCTCGGCCGGCCTGATCATCCTGTTCTGCCTGATCGCGCTGATCCCGCACGACTTCGAGCGGCGCATCCAGCACTACGCGGGGGGCTACAGGCGCGTGCGCTACCTGCAGCGCATCGCGACGGGGCCGGCCACGCTCGCCACGGGCACGCGCACGGCGATCGCGTACGTCCGCCACCCGCAGCGGGGCCTGCTGGCCGTCGGCGGGGCGGTCGGCTTCTGGGCCGCGAACATCGGCGTGCTCTGGGCCAGCTTCGAGGCCTTCGGGGGGGACGTGCCGTTCGCCGTGCTGGTGCAGGGCTTCTTCCTCGGCATGGCCGCGAACCTGATTCCGTCCCCGGCCGGCGGCGTTGGCGCCGTCGATGCGGGCATGATTGGGGCATTCTCGATTTTCGGGATCGACAACTCGGTCGTCTTCCCCGCGGTGCTCACCTACAGGGTGATCGCGTTCTGGCTGCCGATCCCGCCGGGAATCGTCGCGTTCGTGCAGCTGCGCAAGACCGTGGCCGAGTGGGAGCGGCAGTCGGCGGACGCCGCCGTGAGGACTACACTTCAGAAAGTAAAGTAACGTGCGTGGAGCGCGTATGAGCGTGGAGATCGGATAAGCGTGGAGATCAAGGACATCGAGAACGTCGTCATCGTC
>DASUQG010000185.1:0-5063 GCA_036280695.1 Thermoleophilaceae bacterium | reverse complement strand
GCCACCTCGTCCACGTTGACCATCCCGATCGCGGTCTCGATCAGCACCGCGAGGCCGATGCGGCGCTCCAGGCCCATCGCCTCCTCGATCTGAGTGAGCAGGGTCGCCACGAGGTGCACGTCGCCCGCGCCGCTCACCTTGGGGATCACGATCGCGTCCACGTGCTCGCCGGCCTGCTCGACCACGTCCACGATGTCGCGGTAGCACCAGTGGGTGTCGAGCCCGTTGATGCGCACGGACACCGAGCAGCGCGACCAGTCCTGCTCGCGCAGCGCGTCGACGAGGTTGATGCGCGCCTGCTCCTTGTCGTCGGGCGCGACGGCGTCCTCGAGGTCGAGCATCACCACGTCGGCCCCGAGCGACGGCGCCTTCTCGAGCATGCGCACGTTGCTGCCCGGGACGGCGAGCTCGCTGCGGTGGAGACGGGTCTTCGTGGGGGTCATGCCCGGCAGTAGAGCGGTGGTCGCGCCACTCGGCAAGCTGGATTAAAGAAATTTGTCTATGTGTTTCGCAAAACTCTTAGCTTGTGCTCATGAGCCCAGTACGGCACCCTGTCCCGATGGACGACGCTCTCCCCCAGCTCCGCCCGCCCGAGCGGCTGCTCTGCGGCCCGGGTCCCACGAACGTGGACCCCGCGGTGCTCGAAGCCATGACCAGGCCGATGCTCGGCCACCTCGACCCGGCCATGCACGAGATCCTGCTCGACGTCGTCGAGCTGCTCAGGCGCGTGTACCGGATGCCGGACGGCCTCGTGCTTCCGCTCCATTGCACCGGCACCGCCGGCATGGAAACCGGAATCGCCAATCTGCTCGAGCCGGGCGACACCGTGATCGTGGCCCAGTGCGGGTTCTTCGGACGAAGGATCACGGAGATCGCGCGGCGCCATGGGGCGCGGGTCGTCACGGTGCGGGCCGATTGGGGCGAGTGCGTCTCGAACGACGCGCTGTTGGACGCGCTCGACCACGAGCGCCATGCCCGGATGGTCGCCGTGGTGCACGCGGAGACCTCCACGGGCGTGGAGCATCCGCTCGCGCAGCTCGGCGCGGCGCTGCGCGACCGCGACACGCTGCTGATGGCCGACTGCGTCACCTCGATGGCCGGCATACCGCTCGAGGTGGGCGACTGGGGCGTGGACTTCGCCTACTCGTGCACGCAGAAGTGCCTGGCGGCGCCGCCCGGGATGTCACCGGTCGCGGTGTCGGAGAAGGCGATGGAGCGGCTGCGCTCCCGCCGCACTCCCGTGCCGTTCTCGTTCGACCTGCTGTTGCTCGAGCGCTACTGGGTCGAGCGGCCGGCGGCGTACCACCACACGGCGCCGATCCTCGGGATCTACGCGCTGCACGAGGCGCTCTGCGGAGTGCTGCGCGAGGGGCTCGAAGAGCGCTGGGAGCGGCACGCCGAGGCCGCCGCGCATCTCCAGAGCTCGCTGGAGGACCGCGGGCTGGAGCTGCTCGCCGACCCGGAGCACCGGCTGGCGCCGCTCACCGCGGTGCGGGTGCCCGACGGAGTCGACGGCAAGGCCGTGCAGGGCCGCCTGCTGCGCGACCACGGCATCGAGATCGGCGGAGGGCTCGGCCCCGATGCGCCGGCAATGTGGCGGATCGGGCTGATGGGCCGGAACGCTTCGGTGGCCACCGCCGACCGCGTGCTCGCCGCCCTGGACGAGGTGCTCGCGGAGGAGGCGGCACCGGTCGCTGCTGTGGGCGCGTAGCGCCTACTGCTGCATTGAGGGGATCCGCCGTTCCAGGTGGCAGAAATTCGTTGCGGAATCCGCAACGTTTTTCTGCCACCTGAGGATTTAGGCTCGCTGGATGCCCCTCCTGCAAGCTGCGCTCAACGGCGATCGGGAGCATCCGGCGGCACCGCGGACGCCGGCGGAGCTCGCGGCCGAGGGCCGAGCGGCCGTCCAGGCCGGAGCCCGTGTCCTTCACCTGCATCCGTACGACAGCGGCCGGCAGACCCTCCATGCCGAGCCGTGTGCAGCCGCGGTGCGCGTCGTCCGCGCGGCGTGCCCCGGTATTCCGATCTCGCTCAGCACGTCGGCCGACATAGAGCCCGACCCGGAGCGGCGGCTCGCGCTGGTGGCGGCCTGGACGGAGCTGCCGGAGCTCGTCACGGCCAACCAGGGCGAGGACGGGATCGGGGAGCTATGCGAGCTGCTGCTCGAGCGCGGCATCGGCATCGAGGCCGGGCTCCTCTCCCTCGCGGATGCCCACACCTTCACCGCTTCCGGCATCGCGGGCCGCTGCGTCCGGGCCATGATCGAGCCGCTCGACCCGGACCCGGACGATGCCGTGGCTCACGCGGCCGCGATGGAGGACGCGCTGGCCGCGGCGGGCGTGCAGCTCGAGCAGGTCCACCACGGGGACGGGATCGCGTCCTGGGCCGTCAACCGGCGCGCCGCCGCGCGCCGACACGGCATCAGAACCGGCCTCGAGGACACACCGGTCCTGCCCGACGGACGCACGGCATCGGGCAACGGCGAGCTCGTCGCAGCCGCGGCGGCGCTGCTCGCCGAGCTGGCGCCGTCCTAGCCGGCGAGCGCGTGGCGCGCCGCGCGCGACGTGCAGAAGCTCATGAAGTCCTCCACGTCCTCGCGCACCGGGCCGATCGCGGAGCGCACCACGTGCCAGCGGCGCTCGGGCAGGCCGCCGCTCGGGCTGATCGTGTCGAGCAGTCCGAGCTCGAGCTCGAGCTCCACCGCGGCGCGTGACTGCAGCGCTATCCCAAGGCCGGCGCGGGCCGCCTGCTTGATCGCTCCGTTCGAGCCGAGCGTGAGCACCTTTGGCTCGATGCCACGGCTGGCCAGGAACTCCTCGCAGAGCGTGCGCGTGCCCGACCCCGGCTCACGGAGCAGCCACGGGCGCGAGCCGAGTTCCTCCATTGCAACCCAGCGACGCCTGGCGAGCGGGTCGCCCGAGCTGGTGACAAGTACGAACTCGTTGTCGGCGAAGTCCACGCCCGCGAGCCGATCGTCGTCGGGGATGCGGCCGGTCACAGCCACGTCCACCGCGTGGTCGAGCACGCGCTGGAAGACCACCTCGCGGTTGCCCACATCGAGGCTGATCTCGAGGTCGGGCCGGCGCTCGCGGAACGCCTGGATCAGCTGCGGCACGAGGTACTCGCCCGCCGTCGTGACCGCGCTGATCAGGAGCGTGTGCGGCCGTGCCTCCTCCGCCTCGCGCGCGGCGCGCGCGCCCTGCTGGAGCAGCCCGAGCACGTCGCTCGCGTACGGTGCGTAGGTCGCGCCGGCCGCGGTCGGGCGCACGGTGCGCCCCGCCCGCTCGGTCAGCCTCACGCCGAGCTCGCGCTCGAGCGCGGATACGGCCGCGGACACCGACGGCTGCGTGACCACCAGCTCTTCCGCCGCCGCCGTAACCGACCCGCGCCGCACGACGGTGAGGAACGCGACCAGCTGAGTGAGCGTCACGGCCATGCCTGACGCAGAACGTATAGTCGAATCTCTAAGCGTGCAACGCCGAATCCGCACCCGTGGGGAAGCGCGGATCGGCACGTGGGGGCGAGCCGCCGATGGCCAGCGCCGCCCGAGCGGTGACCACGTGGTACAGGATCAGCAGCTGGACGAGCGCCAGCGAGTCGGAGCGATGAAGGTCGGTGCCCACGGTGAACTCGCCGAGCCGGCGGATGCGCAGGTGTGAGGCGAAGCTCATCCGCTGCCAGACCGCCTCCTCGAGCTCGGCCGCGTGGTCGGGGTCGAGGTCGCCCGGGATCCGGAGCAGCCATTCGCGCTCGCGCTTGATGAGCGCCGGCCCGCTGCCGCCGAGGAGCGGCGAGAGGTCGGGATGAGGCAGGCTGTCGCGAAGGATCACGTCGGCGTCCAGATGCGCGGGGTCCTCCGAGCTGTTCGGCGCGAAGGCCACGACTATGTCCGCGTACTGGCGCTGTGGCTGGATGAACTGCTCGGCGTCCGCCTGGCGTGAGTCGAGCTCGGCCAGGACCTCGTCGGTGGTGTAGCCGCGCCGCGTGCAGTCGCGCTTCAGCTTCCACGCGCGGCGCAACTCCTCCGGCGGCGCCAGCGCCACGCGCACGTCGTGCAGCGAGCGCAGCGTCTCGGTGTGGAAGTTGAGCAGTCCCTCCATCACCAGGAACTTCGCCGGCCGCACGTAGTCCGGCGGCTGGAAGGTGCCGGTGCGATGGCTGTACACCGGCTTGAGCACCGCCTCGCCGCGCCTCAGGTGGACGAGGTGCTGGGTCAGGATGTCCAGGTGGTTCGAGTCGGGGTGCAGCGGAGTCACGCCGAGCTCGCGCCGCCGCTCGCGGTCGTAGCGGTGGTAGTCGTCGGCGGAGATGTGCGTCACGTGCGCGTCACCGAGCACTCGCAGCAGCCCGCGCGTGACCGTGGTCTTGCCCGCACCCGAATCGCCGACAACGCCGAGGACTATCGCCCGCGGCATCTCAGGCTCCGAGCTTCTCGTAGCGCCCGCCATGGAAGAGCAGCGGCGTGCCGGCGTTCTGGCGCGCGTACTCCACGCGGCCGAGGAAGAGCGAGTGGTCACCGCCCCAGTACGACTTCTCCACGCGCGCGACGAAGTGCGCGAGCGCGCCGTCCACGAGCGGGGTGTCCTTAACCACCTGGAACCGCGGCTCAGCCTGATCCGATCTTCCTGCGAAGCGATCGGATAGCGCAGCCTGTGTCGCACAGAGCACGCTCACTCCATAGTGCATGCCCTCGTGTAGCAGCGCGCACATCTTCGTTCGTCGATCGACTGAGATCAGGACGAGCGGGGGCTCGAGGGAAACTGACATGAAGGCATTCGCCGTCATGCCGTGAACCTCGTCGCCCTTCAAGGTAGTGATGACCGTTACACCTGTGGCGAACATGCCCAGGGTTCGGCGGAGGGCCACGGCGGGGTCCTGGCCGTCGTCACCGACATCGGGTCGCTCCGCCTCCGCGTACTCGTCATACGGGCTCGCCCCGATTCCGTCTGGCCCCGTGAAGCTGAGCGGAAACTGAAACTCGTTGGGCTCGCTCACGAGCGCGGGCGCTCCTTCTTCGGGTCGTAGAACGGGAAGCCGACCACCTTCGCCGGGATCCGCTTCTG
>DASUQG010000184.1:0-2084 GCA_036280695.1 Thermoleophilaceae bacterium | reverse complement strand
CTGCGCGGCAACCGCAACTGGATGCGCGCCCGCGAGCTCCAGCTCGCCTCGCCGCTCTTCGGTGAGGACATCGACAAGATCCACCCGCTGCTGCGCGACGACATCTCCGACTCGGCCTCGCTCGACGGCCTGATGGAGCTGCTCGTGCTCGGCGGGCGCTCGCCCGAGCACGCGATCTCGATGCTGATCCCCGAGGCGCACCGGGGCCGGCCCGAGCTGCCGCAGGAGGTGCGCGACTTCTACGCGTACCACTCCTCGCTCGTCGAGCCGTGGGACGGCCCGGCGGCGGTGGCCTTCAGCGACGGCCGCGTGATCGGCGCGACGCTCGACCGCAACGGCCTGCGCCCCGGCCGCTGGCTCACGACCCGCGACGGCTGGGTCGTCTTCGCGTCCGAGACCGGCGTGCTCGAGGTGCCCGCCGAGGAGATCGCGTCCAAGGGCCGGCTGCTGCCCGGCAAGCTCTTCCTCGTCGACCTCGAGAGCGACCGCGTCGTGCCGGACGGCGAGATCAAGCTCGAGCTGGCCCAGAGGCGCCCCTACGGTCGCTGGCTCGCCGAACGCGTGGTGCGCATCGAAGACCTCCCTGAGAAGACCCCGCGCGTACCGCGCGTGGAGCCGCTTCGCGCCAAGCAGCTCGCCTTCGGCTGGAGCGAGGAGGACCTGCGCGTGACGCTGGTCCCGATGGCGCGCGACGCGATCGAGCCGACCGGCTCGATGGGCAACGACACCGCCCTGGCCGTCCTCTCCGACATGCGCCCGCCGCTCTTCTCCTACTTCAAGCAGCTGTTCGCGCAGGTCACGAACCCGGCGATCGACCCGATCCGCGAGTCGATCGTGATGAGCCTCGAGGCCGTGATCGGGCCGGAGATCAACCTGCTCGGCGAGACTCCGGACCACTGCCACCAGCTCGTGATGCCGCAGCCGCTGCTCCGCAGCACCGAGCTCGAGAAGCTCCGCCAGGTGGACCACAGCGTGTTCGAGGCGCGCACGATCGACATGACCTGGCCCGCCGCGCAGGGCGCGCAGGGGATGGAGCAGCGACTGGAGGAGATCTGCCGCGAGGCGTCCGAGCTGATCGAGCGCGGGGTGAACATCATCGTGCTGTCGGACCGCAACCTCGGCGCCGAGCGCGTCCCGATGCCGGCCATGCTTGCCACCGCGGCCGTGCACAACCACCTGGTCCGCGAGGGCACGCGCCTCCAGAGCGGACTGATCGTGGAGACCGGCCAGGCGAAGGAGATCCACCACGTGGCGTGTCTGATCGGCTACGGCGCCGCCGCGGTCAACCCGTACGTGATGTTCGAGTCGCTCTACGCGCTCCACCGCGAGGGGCGCCTGCCGGAGGGCATGCCGCCCGACGAGGCCGTGAGCCGCACCATCAAGGCGGTCGGCAAGGGCCTTCTGAAGATCCTCTCGAAGATGGGGATCTCCACGATCCGCTCCTACACGGGCGCGCAGATCTTCGAGGCGGTCGGGCTCGAGCGGGAGCTCGTGGACCGCCACTTCACCGGGACACCGTCGCGGGTCGGCGGGGTCGGCATGAACGTGCTCGCCTGGGAGTGCCTCGACCGCCACGCGCGCGCCTATCCCGCGGCGAGCTCCGAGCTGCTGCCGCCCGGGGGGATCTACGCCTGGCGCCGAGACGGCGAGTTCCACGGCTGGAACCCGGAGACGATCGCCACGCTCCAGCAGGCGGCCCGCGAGGAGGGCGGCGCCGAGGCCTACGAGCGCTTCGCCACCTACGTGAACGAGGTGGCGGTTCCGAAGTCGTCGCTGCGCGGCCTGCTCCGCTTCAAGGAGGCGCCCGAGCCCGTGCCGCTCGACGAGGTGCAGCCGGCGGCCGAGATCGTGAAGCGCTTCAAGTCGGGCGGCATGTCGCTCGGCGCGCTCTCACCGGAGGCGCACGAGACGCTCGCCGCCGGGATGAACCGCCTCGGGGGCAAGTCGAACACCGGCGAGGGCGGGGAGGACCCGGCGCGCTTCGGCGACGACCGCCGCTCCTCGATCAAGCAGGTGGCGTCCGGCCGCTTCGGCGTGACCGTGCACTACCTGGTGAACGCCGACGAGCTCCAGATCAAGGTCGC
>DASUQG010000183.1:0-10059 GCA_036280695.1 Thermoleophilaceae bacterium | reverse complement strand
ACTACACGCGGCTCTACCTGGAGAGCTGGAGCGAACCCGCCATCCGCTGGCTGCTCTCCACGGTCTCGACGGCGATGATCTTCGACGACCACGACGTGCACGACGACTGGAACATCTCCCAGGCGTGGCTCGAGGAGATGCACCAGCACGAGTGGTGGAACGAGCACATCAAGGCGGCACTGGCCTCGTACTGGGTCTACCAGCATCTCGGCAACCTCTCGCCCGAATCGCACCAGGAGGACGAGCTGCTGAACCGGGTCAAGCGGGCCGACGACGCCGAGGACCTGCTCGAGGCGTTCGCTTTCAGGGCCGACCGCGAGGCCTCCGGCATGCGCTGGAGCTACTGCCGCGACCTCGGCCACACGCGCCTGCTGGTGATCGACTCGCGCGCCGGGCGCGTGCTAGAGGAGGGCAAGCGCTCGATGCTCGATGACGAGGAATGGGAGTGGGTGCACCAGCACGCCACCGGCGGCTTCGACCATCTGCTCGTGGCCACGTCGCTCCCCTGGCTGCTCGGGCGCGGCATGCACTACCTCGAGGCTTGGAGCGAGGCGGTGGCGGGCGGGGCCTGGGGCAGCCCGGCCGCGGGAGCGGCCGAGAACCTTCGCCAGACGGCGGACATGGAGCACTGGGCCGCCTTCCAGGAGTCGTTCGCGCGGCTCGCGGAGCTGTACAGGGCGGTCGGGACCGGCGAGCGCGGCGAGCCGCCGGCGTCGATCGTGACCCTCTCCGGCGACGTCCACCACGCCTACCTTTTCGAGGTCGGCTACCCGCGCGGGACGGGTATGAAGTCGAGCGTCTGGCAGGCCGTCTGCTCCCCGTACCGCAATCCGCTCGAGAAGAAGGAGCGCCAGAGCATCCGAATCGGCATGTCGCGGCCCTTCGAGGTCGCGATGCGCGGCCTCGCCCATCTCGCCGGAGTGCGCGACCCCGGCATCGGCTGGCGCATGATCGGCGACGGTCCCTGGTTCGACAATCAGGTGGCCACCCTCATCGTGGACGGCCGCCGCATCGAGATGCGCCTCGACAAGGCGGTCCCGGTGGACGAGACCAGCGCGCGGCTCGAGTGCGTGCTGGAGCACCGGCTGGCGTGAAAGACGGGCATTGGCGGTCGGCATGTGATCCGATCTGGAACCGCATACGTGTCGTAGATCGGATCACCCCCCGAGAAACCCACCCAGTAACGCCCCGCCGACCGCGCCGCTAAGGTGGGCGCGCGGCCTGATGGACTACCCAATCGAGACCTTCACAGACGAGGAGCGGGCGCTCCTCGCGCCTCATTTCACCAACCTCGAGCGGCCGGTCTTCGCGCTGGTGAACCTGCCGGAGACCGTGAAGGGCGCGCTATTCGCGCGCTACTCGCGTTACCAGGGCACGCTGCGGCGGCTCTACCTGGAGGAGTTCGCCGCCGACGCCGTGCCGGGAGCCGCCTTCGACGGCGAGGAGGGCGAGCGCGCCCGCAAGCTCTACGAGCGCATCTTCATCGGCTACGGCGACGACTCGGTGGCGCAGCTCGGTGGCGCGCACGTCGCCGTCGAGTGGGTCTCCAACGTGATGACGAAGCTGCTTCAGCGCGGCCGGCTCGCGGCCTACCTGGAGCAGTCAACCCGCTACATGGCCTACGACGCCCCGATGGGCGACGGCCTCGGCTACCGCTACTGGCGCCACCCGGACCTGGGCCCGGAGTACGAGGCGGCGATGGACTCGCTCTTCGGTGCTTATTCGGAAGCGCTCCCGCGGGTGGAGGCGTGGGCCGCCGAGCGCTTCCCGCGCGCCGACGGCGAGCCCGAGGCGGCGCACATGCGCTCGATCCGCGCCAAGGCACTCGACCTGCTGCGCGGTCTGCTGCCGGCAGCCTCGCTGTCGCACGTGGGGATCTTCGCGTCGGGCCAGGCCTACGAGCAGCTGCTGCTGCGGCTGTCGGCTTCGCCGCTGCCCGAGGCGCGCGAGTACGCGGGCATGATCCTGAACGAGCTCAAGGCCGTGGTGCCGAGCTTCGTGGCGCGCGTGGAGCGGCCCGACCGCGGCGGCGAGTGGATCGAGTACATGGAGCAGCGCGAGGCGGCCGCCGACCGCTGGGCGGCGCGGCTCGGGCTCGACCGTGCCCGCGGCGGCGAGGACGAGGCCGGCCCGGCCGTGCGGCTGCTGTCCGTTCGGGGCAGCGAGGAGGAGCTGCTGGCGGCGCTGCTGTTCGAGTCGGCCGCGGTCTCCGAGGACGAGGCGCGCGCCGCGCTGCACAACCTGCCGCCGGACGAGCGCGCGGCGATGCTGGCGGAGCTCGTCGGCGAGCGCCGCAACCGCCGTCACCGCCCCGGACGCGGCTTCGAGGCGCTCTCCTACCGCTTCGAGGTGGTGTCCGACTACGGGGCCTTCCGCGACCTCCAGCGCCACCGCCTGCTCACGGTGCAGTGGCAGACGCTCGGGCCGGAGCTCGGCGCCGGCGTGCCCGCGGAGCTCGACGAGGCGGGTGTCGGCGACCTGTACCGGGCCGGCCTCGAGCGCTCGCGGGAAGAGCACGCGCGCATCGTCGAGCTCGGCCGTCCCGAGCTCGCCCCCTACGCGCTCGCGCTCGGCTACCGCATCCGCTACATCCTCGACATGAACGCCCGCGAGGCCATGCACCTGATCGAGCTTCGCTCCGGGCGCGAGGGCCATCCCGCCTACCGGGCGGTCGCGCACGCGCTGCACGCCGAGATCGCGAACGTCCACCCCGCGGTCGCCGCGGCGATGACGTTCGTCGACAACGACACGGAGCCGCGCCTCGAGCGCATCCTGTCCGAGATCCGGGCGCACGCGAAGCAGGCCGCGCGGGCCTGAGCAGAGCGCAACTCGCGTCCCCCGACACGGTTACAGGGGCACCCACCGACCAAGGAGGATGCCCCGTGAGGCAGCGTAGCAATCGGATTCTGATGGCCCTGGCCATGGCCGCGGCGCTCTCGCTCATCGCGGCCGCGGTGGCGATGGCAGCGCGCATCGTCGGTGATGCGAGCTCCAACGAGTTGATCGGGACGAGCCATAGCGACCGCATCCTCGCCCGCGGCGGCGACGACACGGTCAGCGCCCTGGCCGGCGCCGACCTCGTGCGCGGCGGTGCGGGCAGGGACACCGTGCACGCCGGCCGCGGCCGAGATCAGGTCGTCGGCGGTCCCGACAACGACGTCCTCAACGGAGACCGGGGCTGCGACCGCATCCTCGGCGGGCTGGGCGACGACACGATCGAGGGCGGTCCCGGCTTCGGCTTCCGTCGCTTCCGCTGCGAGCGCCTGCACGGCGGCCTCGGCAACGACGTGTCGAACGGCGGCCTCGGCCGCGACTTCATGTCGGGTGGCCAGGGCGACGACGTCCAGAACGGCGGCCGCGGGGCGGACAAGATCTTCGCCAACCCGGGTCGCGACACGTCCGACGGCGGCGCCGGTCCGGACGTGCTGTGGGCGCTCGCGCGCGTGGACGTGGCCGCGATCGGCGACACCGAGGGAGACACGCTCAGCGGCGGGGGCGGCGCGGACCGCTTCCGCGTGCGCGACGGCGAAGTGGACCTCGTGCACTGCGGCGAGGGCCGCGATCGCGTGATCGCCGACCAGTTCGACCAGGTCGGAGGCGACTGCGAGCTGGTGATCCGCCGCGACATCACCTCGCTCGACCAGGTCGAGGACCAGGACGAGAACCGAACCGAGAACCCGTCCTCGAGTTAGGCGGCCGGGCTGGAGGGCAAGGCCGGGCGGCGTGGTACCGTCGCCCCGCCTTGCGCTCCGCGCTGTTACAGGACGTCCGTGTGGCCCCCTCGATCCTGGCCTCCGACTTCGCCCGCCTCGGCGAGCAGGTCGAGGAGGTGATGGACGCGGGCGCGCGCGTGATCCACGTGGACGTGATGGACGGCCACTTCGTGCCGCCGATCTCGATAGGGGCGCTGATCGTGGACGCGCTTCGCGACCTGGTGCACGACCGCGGCGGCGTGCTCGACGTGCACCTCATGGTCGAGCGCCCCGAGCGCCGCATCGAGGACTTCGCCGCGGCGGGCGCGGACACGCTGATCGTCCACTGGGAGGCCACGCCGCACGTGCACTACGCGCTCCAGGCCGTGCGCGCCGCCGGCCTCGACGCGGGGCTGGCCCTCAACCCCGCCACCCCGCCCGAGGTGGTGTCCGGCCTCGCGGCCGAGCTCGACCACGTGCTCTGCATGACGGTGAACCCGGGCTGGGGTGGCCAGCCCTACATCGAGAGCTCCACCGTCAAGGTCTCCCGGCTGCGCGAGCTGCTCGGCCCGGACGTCCCGATAGAGGTGGACGGCGGCATCGACGCGGCCACCGCGGAGGCCACCCGCCACGCCGGGGCCACCCTGTTCGTGGCGGGCTCGTCGATCTTCGGCTCCGCTGACCCGGCGGCGGCCTATCGCAAGATCGCGACTGCGGTCAACGCCGCGTAGGCCGTCCGCCCTCGAGCGTCGGATCCGTCCCCTTCAGGCGGCACCGGGATACCGACCCCAACAGCGTCGGGTCCACCGGCACGTGCACGTGCGGGTCGAAGACGCCGCCGTCGGTGTCGCTGAACGGCCAGCGCTCGGTCGTGGTGAAGACGAGGGCGCCGGCCTGGTCGGCGCATTCGATGGCCACCCGCCTCTTCCCGCCGGTAGTGGCCAGCCTGTTCACGTCCGGGTCCTCCAGGTAGATCACGATCTCGGGCAGCCCGCGGTTCGAGGGCTCCACGCGGATGCCGTCGCCGCCGCCCTCGTCCGAGCCGCTGCCCGAAGCGGCGATCACGATCAGCGGCACCGAGATCACGAGCAGCACGGCCAGCGCGATCAGGCGGGTGCGCGAGGCGGGATCCATTGGGGGCGCGATGGTAGTCGCGTTAGGATCGCCGCGTGACCGATCAGACCAAGTTCACGCTCACCGAGGATCGGATCCCGACCCACTGGGTGAACCTGCTCCCGGACCTGCCCGGCGAGCCGCTTCCACCGCTCAGTCCGGCCACCATGGAGCCGGCCGGCCCGGACGACCTCACGCCGATCTTCCCGATGGAGATCATCGGCCAGGAGGTGTCGATGGACCCGGAGGTCGAGGTGCCCGAGGGCGTCCGGGACGCGTACAAGCTGTGGCGCCCGACACCGCTCTATCGGGCGCACCGGCTCGAGCGCGCGCTCGATACGCCGGCGCACGTCTATTACAAGTACGAGGGCGTCTCCCCGGCCGGCTCGCACAAGCCGAACAGCGCGGTGGCCCAGGCGTACGCCAACAAGCAGGCCGGCGTGAAGCGCCTCGTGACCGAGACCGGCGCGGGCCAGTGGGGATCCGCGCTCGCGATGGCGTGCGCGCAGTTCGGGCTCGAGTGCGTGGTCTACATGGTCGGCGCGAGCTACGACCAGAAGCCCTACCGCCGCGCGATGATGGAGAGCTGGGGCGCCACGGTGATCCGCTCCCCGAGCGACACCACGGAGGCGGGCAAGAGCCAGGCCTCGCACCCCACCGGCTCGCTCGGGATTGCAATCTCGGAGGCGGTCGAGGTGGCGGCTGGCGACCCGGACACGAACTACGCGCTCGGCTCGGTCCTGAACCACGTCTGCCTCCACCAGACCGTGATCGGCCAGGAGGCGATCGCCCAGATGGAGATGGCGGGCGAGGAGCCCGACGTGGTGGTGGGCTGCGTGGGCGGTGGGTCGAACTTCGCGGGGCTCGCCTTCCCGTTCGTGCGCCGGGTGCTGCGCGACGACGCCAAGACCCGCTTCCTCGCGGCGGAGCCGGCCGCCTGCCCCACGCTCACGCGCGGGGCGTACCGATACGACTTCGGCGACACCGTCGGGCTCACGCCGCTGATGCCGATGTACACGCTCGGTCACGACTTCGTCCCGCCGCCGGTGCACGCCGGCGGGCTGCGCTACCACGGCGACTCGCCGATGCTGTGCGGGCTCGTGAAGCACGGCCTCGTGGAGGCGCGCGCCTACAAGCAGAACGAGACCTTCGCGGCGGCGCTCCAGTTCGCCCGCACGGAGGCGATCATCCCGGGCCCCGAGCCGGCGCACGCCATCCGCGCCGTGATCGAGGAGGCCGAGGACGCCAAGCTGGCCGGCGAGGAGCGCGTGATCCTGCTCGGGCTCTCAGGCCACGGCCACTTCGACATGTCCGCGTACGAGAGCTACCTGGCGGGCAAGCTCGAGGACCCGGAGTTCTCGGAGGCCGACATGGACGCCGCGCTCGAGCGGCTGCCGGCCGCCCCGGCCATCGCGTAGACGGCGCTCAGCGCTTGCGGCGGCGCTTGCGCGAGGCGGGCCGCTCCGGCACGGGCTCCGGCTCCGGCGGGGTGGGATCGAGCTTCGCCGGCTCCTCCTCGCCCGGCATCGGCACGAGGCCGCGCCGCTGCGCCGCGCTCGGCCACGGCTCGGGCTGGCCGCTCTCCCAGGCCGGCCCACGCCCGCCCGGCCACCTGCCGAGGAAGAGCAGCCCGAGAGCCCCGAGCCAGAAGGCCTGAATCACCGACGACACGCCGGTGAGCTGGAAGACCACAAGCGCCCCCGCGATCACGCCGAGGATGCCCATGAACGGCGTAAGCAGGCCGACCCGCCGCGCGCGCAGCGGCAGCATCACGAACAGGAACGCCACCCCGACGGTGCCCGCAGTCGCGAGGGCCACGAGGACCGGATTCGCCCCGCCCAGCTCGTCCGCGCGGTCGGCGCCCTTCTCGCCGCGGATCGGCTCTTCGCTGGCGAAGTCGTCGGCAAGGTCGATCGCCTCGAACGCCCCCGCCACCGTGGATACGGCGTACAGGACCGGGGCCGCGATCACGAGGTACTGGAACCACGGCGGCACCCCGCCCCCGCGGGCGAGCGTCGCGCGGAAGAGGTAGAGGAAGACACCCACGAGGAGCAGGCCGGCAAGCGCGCCGAGGACCGCCGAGGCCAGGTAGGCGCCCGACTGCTCGTCGATCGACAGCAGCAGGTCGGGATGGCGCTCGATGCCCTCGCGGTCCTCCGGGAAGAACAGCATCGCGCTCACGATCAGCAAGGCGCCCGCCAGGAACGCCGCGATCGCCGCGGGCCGGGCCCAGCGGGCCTCCCACTGCAGCTGCTCCTCGCGGTTCACGGCTGCTTCGGCGGCGGGGCGCTCTCGCGCGTGACGCGAGGCGGGTAGTACTCGACGTCCTCGGGTTCGACGATGCGCGAGACGCGCTCGCCCACGGCCAGCACCACGTCGAGGGCGGGAGCCATCAGCCTGATCAGGCCCTCGACCCGCTGCCGCGTGCGCAGCTGGTCCGGTGTCATCGGCGCCACGGTCAGCCCCCGCGCTGGTGGAAGTAGAACTCGGGCAGCGCGGCCTTCGCCACCTCGGCGGTGATCTGCTGCGCCTGATGCAGGTCGCCGGCGCGGACGGCCAGGTCGTCGATCGTCACGATCCCGACGAGGCCCTCGCCCTGCGTGACCGGCAGTCGCCGGATGCGGTGCTGGATCATGATCGCCACGGCTTCCTCGAGGTCCATCTCGACCTCCCCCGTCACGATCGGGCGCGATGCGTGGGCGCCGGCCGGGGAGCCCGGCTCGATGCGGTCGGCCACCACCGCCAGGGCGAGGTCGCGGTCGGTGATCACCCCGACCGGCCGGCCGGAGTCGCAGATCACGACGGAGCCGACGTTGCGGTCGCGCATGAGCTCGCCCACGTGCTGCAGGCTGTCGCCGCTCTCGGCCGTCACCACGCCCTGGGTCATCACCTCAGCGATGCGCACGCGGCGACTGTATCGGAGACCCCCTACCCTTGAGGCATGTCCTCTGAAGACCCATTCGGCGGCCTCTTCGGCGACCCGGACGAGTTGCGCCGGCGCATGGAGGAGTTCGCCCAGCAGATGCAGGGAGCGCAGCGAGTGGCCTGGGCCGACAACGCGATCAAGCTGGCAGTCGACATGACCGTCGCCGGCCTCAACCGCCTCAACCTCCAGGGCAACGCCGAGCAGCAGACTCAGGAGCTGCGCGCCGCGATGCAGGCGCTCTTCCCGGAGGCGGTCATCCTCGTGCGCGAGGCTCGCGAGGGCTTCGGGACGTAGCGCGCTCCTCCTGGCCGCGGGCTATGACCTCCCTGAAGCTGCGGTAGCGGAAGATGAAGACGAGCGAGGCGAAGCCGATGCCGAACGTGAGCACGCCGATCGCGATCTGCTGGCCGACCGAGTAGGCCGCGACCGTCGCGGCCTTGCCCGACTCGGCGAAGACCTTCGTCAGCAGCGCCTGCTGCACCCCCGCACCCTGCGGCGTGAACGGCACCGCGGCGGACACGGCGTTCACGCCGAGCACCAGCAGCACGTTCTTCACCGACCCGCCCACGTTGAAGGCCTCCAGCAGCATCCAGAAGGCGGCGAAGCGAAAGCACCAGCCGCCGAGCTGCACGAGGAACACCTCGCGGATGTAGCGGTCGCGGTCCTGAAGGATCGTGAAGCCCTGGCGCACCCGCTCCCAGAAGGCCTTGGCGCGCACGCTCAGGAGCGCGAAGGCGACCAGGCTCCCGACCGCCAGCAGCGTGATCAGGAAGAGCGTGAACTGCGGGTGCTGCGCGAGGTAGGAGAGGTCGAACGCGTTCAGCTTGGCGAAGTCCGGCGGCTTGGGGAAGACCCCCTGCGTGAAGGCGAAGGTCAGGATCAGCGACCCCATCACCACGTCGAAGATCACCTCCACCGCGAAGCTTGCGCCCACGGCGGGATAGCTGGCGTTCGGGATCGAGTTCCTGGTCAGGAAGAGGCGCACCACGTCGCCGCCGCGCGCCGGGATGACCGCGTTGAAGCCGTAGCCCGCGAAGTAGGCGCCCCAGATGCGCCGGAAGTCGATGCGCTCGGTCGGGTAGGCCGCGCGCAGGATGTTGAAGCTGGCGCGCGCCCGCAGCGTGAGGTAGCAGGTGAACAGCACGAGTGCGAGCAGCAGCGGCAGGAGCCGCACCGAGGCGAGGTTCGAGAAGAAGGAGTCGACTGCGTTGAAGAACGACTCGAAGGACTCGCCGAGGGAGGCGGTGGGGGCCGGGGGCACGGCCTGAAAGGTACGTTGCTGCGCCGAGATTGAGCCAGAACTCGCGCGATCGCGTATAGCTTGAGGCATGCCGTCGAGCGACGCGATGCTGGTGGAACGTCTGCCGCGCGACCGCAGCGGGGACGAATTGCGCGAGCTGTACCGCCGCTACGCCGGGGAGCTTTTCGGGTTCGCGACCAGCGCGCTGGGCGACCGCGAGCAGGCGGAGGAGATCGTGCAGGATGTGTTTGCCCAGCTCTGGCGCCACGCGGGCGAGTACGACCAGCGCCGCGCGAGCGTGCGCACCTGGCTCTACGCGATCGCGCGCAACCGGATCGTGGATGCCCACCGCCGCGCTGCCGCGCGGCCCCAGCGCGCGGAGGACGACTCGCTCGACAGCGCTGCCGAGATCGACGTCGCTCTCGACCAGGCGGTGCTGCGTTGGCAGATCACGGCGGCGCTCGCGCGGCTCTCGCCCGCTCACCGCGAGGTGATCCGCCTCGCGCACTACGGCGGCCTGACGATGCGCGAGATCGCGGAGCGCACCGGCATTCCGCTCGGCACGGTCAAGAGCCGAACCTCCTACGCCCTCCGCAGCCTGCGGCTGATCCTGGACGAGATGGAGGTCGAGCCGTGACCGGCTGCCGCAGCCACCGCGACCTGATCGGCCCGTACGTCCTCGGCGCCCTCGAGCCCGCCGAGATGGACGAAATGACGAGGCACCTGGCCGGGTGCGACCGCTGCGCCGCGGAGCGGCGCCGGCTGGGATCGCTACCCGCGCTGCTCGACAGCGCGCAGGCGGATGACACGATCGCCACGCTCTCCCCGCAGCTCGAGGATGCGGTGCTGGACCGCTTCGTCAGGGAGCGCGCGCAGGCGGCGCGGCCCCGGCGCAGGTGGCGGCGCTTCGCGATACCCGCGGCAGCGGCCCTGACCGTGGCCGTCGTGGCCGTGCTCGCGCTGGTGCTCCCCGGCGGAGGCGACCAGCGCGCCTACGCGAGCGCCGAGCTGTGGAGCACGTCGGGGCGCGTGCTCGGCAACGCGAGCGTCGCGGAGGTGGCCGGCGGCACGCACGTGCAGCTGCGTGC
>DASUQG010000182.1:0-4264 GCA_036280695.1 Thermoleophilaceae bacterium | reverse complement strand
ACCCCGATCAGCGCGCCGGACTTGGCGTTCGTCAGCGAGAGGATCCCCACCACGCCCGCCACGAACGCGACGAAGAAGGAGAAGAAGTCCGGATTCGAGATGAAACCGGTCAGCTCGTGTTGCGAGGGGACGAAGTCCTCCGGGCTCACGTCGATCCACTGGAAGATCAGCGTCGACAGGCAGGCCAAGGCGATGCCCAGGGGGAAGCCGACCCCGAGCGCGGCGAACGAGCGGCGGGCCAGGTCCGAGCGCCGCGCGACGAGCGCCACGGACAGGCCCGCGAGCGGCCCGAACTCCGGGCCGACGACCATCGCGCCGACGATCAGGATCGGCTGGTCGAGCAGGATGCCGACCGCCCCGATCTGCATGGCCAGCACCATGAAGGCCACGAAGCTGATCGACAGCTCCGTGTTCTCGCTCGTGTGCTGCTCGACCTCCTCCCAGACCACCGCGTCCGACGGCAGACCCGGCGCCGCCTTCTCCGCCGCTTCGGCCGCGTCCGAGAGCGTGGTGTCGATGTCCTCGACCGCGATCGAGCCCACGCGCGGGATCTCGAGTTCCTTCAGGTCGCCGATGATCACGCTCGCCTCCTCGCGAGCGACGTCGCAGAGGATCAGGTCGCCGTCGGGCTTCCTGGCGGCGGCGTGTAGGTGCACGACGTTCAGGACGGCGGGCGAGCCGTACAGGATCTCGAGCGCCTTGTGCGCGGTCTCCTCCGGGGCGACGATCCGGAGGTGGATCATTCGGCGTATCGGGCCATGCCGACCCGGACGTCGTCGGGAATCTCGCGCTTCTCCAGCGAGTCCGGGTCGATGAAGACGTGACGCAGGTCGGCCTCGGCCAGCACCGCGCCGTCCGCCACGCGCTCGGCGGTGAGGTGGGTCATGGTCGACGTCGTACCGATGCGCGTTACCGCCGCCACCAGGTCGAGCTCGTCGTCGAAGCGAGCCGCCTCGCGGTAGCGGATGTTCGCCTCGGCGACCATCGCGTCGGTGCCGTCGGCTATCAGCCCCGCGTAGCCGCCGCCGAAGGCCTCCCGCCAGAGCTCGGTAATGGCCACGTCGAAGTACATGAGGTAGTTCGCGTAGAAGACGACGCCCTGCCCGTCGCACTCGTTGAAACGCACGCGGATGCGGTGACGGAACGGCTCGGGCACGCCGCGCAGCGTAGCCCCGCTGCAAGCAAAGTTGCAGCAAATAGGCCCTTCCATCCGACCCCCGCCGTACCTTCTCGAACGCATGGTCCCCCGGCTCAGAGAGCAGATCGGCACCGCGCTCGACCTCTTCGTCGAGTTCTCCACCCTGGGCGAGTATCGCCTGGGCGCGGAGGCCATACCCGGCGCCTCGAGCGCCCCCGCCGATGCTCCTGGCCAGGCACCGCAGCTGGGAGGCGCAGGCGTAACCGCACTGCGCGCTGCGGTCCGCCGCACCGTCGCGGGTGGGGCGACCGGCTCGACGCCGGTCGCGACCCCCGCGGCCAGGCGGCTCCTGGAACAGGCCTGCCACGGCCACCGCCGCCGCTCGCCCGAGGCGCGTAGTCCGGAAACGCCGCCGAGCCGGACCCGCAAAGGCGCAGCCGTACCGGCCGAGCAGCTCTGCCTGGCCGTCTAGTTCAGAGCCAAAAGCAGGCGCTATGGTGCCCTGCGCGGCGGAGCCGCAAGGGCATGGGCGGCTCAGGCGACATCCACGTGGCTGGCACCGGCAGCTTCGCCCTCGAGGTTGCGGAGTGGGCGCGCGACGCCGGAATGCAGGTGGCCGGACTGGTGGAGCTGCAGGATCCAGGCCGGGTGGGTAGCGATATCCACGGCCTGCCGGTGCGCGCGGCGCACGAGCCCCCGGTCGCCGGCGCCCTGGCCATCGTCGGAGCCGGCGGTGACCGGCTCGCGCTCTGGGCTCTGCTCGGCGACCATGGCTGGCGGCCGGCAATCGTGATCCACCCGAGCGCACACGTCTCGCCGAGCGCTGCGGTCGGCGCAGGCTGTCTGGTTGCGCCGGGAGCGGTGATCGGGGCTGCGAGCGAGCTCGGCGACCACGTGCTGGTCAGCCGGGGTGCGCTCGTGGGCCATCACGTCGTGCTCGACAGCGGCGTCGTTCTCAATCCGGGCGCGAACGTGGCGGGGCGCGTTCGAGTCGGCAAGGGCGCCGTCATCGGCATGGGGGCTCTGGTGGTGGACCGCGTCGAGGTCGGAGCCGACGCGGTGATCGCTGCCGGCGCCGCGGTCGTTCGCGATGTCGGACCCGGTGTTCGCGTCCAGGGCGTGCCCGCCCGACCTTACGACGGAGCCCGCGGATGATCCGGCGCTGGCGCCGTCTCGCCGCCGAGGCGCTCGACCGCCGTTTCGGCCCACTCAACAGCCGCCTCGACGAGCTGGAGGCCCGCCTCGACGGCCAGAGCGCGCAGCTGGATCGGCTGTCCACGCAGGTCGCCGAGAGCGCGAGCGCCGCCCAGAGCGCGATCGAGGGCGATGTGGCCGCGGTGCTGCGGACGCTCGCCGCCGACGATCCCGGCCACCGGCGGCGGCTGCACGCGCTGCGCGCAGACCCCGGCCATCTCGTGGCCTGGGAGGAGGCCGACCCGCTCATCACGATCGTGATCCCGACCAGGGACCGCCCGCAGCTGCTCGTCGAGCGCTCGCTCGCCTCCGCGCTGGCCCAGACCCACAGGCAGCTCGAGGTGCTGGTGATCGGCGACGCCGCCGGCCCGGAGGTCGCCACCGCGGTGGAGGCGGTGGCCGATCCGCGCGTCCGCTTCGTGAATCTCACCCACCAGTTCCTGCGCGCGGACGGCGAGCACTGGCTCACTGCGGCGACGCTGACGCGGAACGAGGGCTACCGGCTCGCTCGCGGGCACTGGCTCGTGGACCTCGACGACGATGACGCGCTGAGACCGGAAGCGGTCGCCGATCTGCTCGCGCATGCCCGAGCGCATCGCCTGGAGGTCGTCTACGGGGTGCTCGAGGCGCACCTGCCCGATGGCGGCACCACGCACGTGGGTGGCTTCCCGCCCGCGCTGGGGCATTTCGGTTGGCAGGGCGCGCTGGTGCACGCCGGCCTGCGCTTCTTCGAGCGCGAGCACGTGGCGGCCGACCTCGGCGTGCCGGGCGACTGGTTCCGCGCCGAGCGCATGCTCCGCGCGGGCGTGCGTATCGGCCACCTGGAGCAGGTGACCTGCGACTACTACCCGTCGCGCGCCTGGCAGCCGGGCTAGCCGAGCGTGAGCTCGAGGGCGTCGCACACAGCATCCACGTCGCCGTCCTCCATGCCTCGGTGGAGCGGCAGTGCGAGGAGCGCTCCCCCGAGCCGCTCGGTCACCGGCAGCGGCACTGCCGGGAGCCGCCTGAAGTGCTCCATCGAGTGCAGCGGGCGGAAGTAGGGTCGCGTATCGATCTGCCTGGCTGCGAGGGCACTGGCCACTTCGTCGCGACGCGGGCCGAAGTCGACCACCAGCTGCGTCGGGGTCGGACGCAGATCCGGGGCCAGCGCCTGGAGGCGCACTCCCGGGACGGCCTCGAGCCGCTCTCGGTAGCGGTCCACCAGGCGCAACCGAGCGTCCACCTCCTCCTCGATGGCAGCCATGGTCAGACAGCCCAGCGCTGCATGGAGCTCGGACAGCTTGCCGTTCAGCCCGACCAGCCGTGTGTCGTAGTTGGCGTCACTGCCGTAGCCGCGCAGCAGGTTGAAGCGCTCGCTGTGGTTCGGATTCCGGAACGCGGCGAGGCCGCCCTCGCCGCAGGTCGCGATCTTCGTCGGGCTGAACGAGAACACCGATGCGTCCCCGAACGCCCCCACGTGTCGCCCGCCCACCCAACTCGCCATCGCCTGAGCCGCATCGAAGACCAGGAGCGCCCCGACGTCCGCCGCGAGCGCCTCCAACCCCGCCACGTCGCAGCTGGCCATGAACGCGTGCGTACCCACGATCGCCGCCATCTCACCGTCCAGCGCCGCGGCGGCAGACTCGGCCGTGAGGCACCAGCTGTCCGGGTCCACGTCCGCGAACCGTGGCTCGAGCCCGTTCCAGAGCAGCGCGTGGAGCGTCGATGCGAAGGTGAACGAGGGTACGAGCACGCGAGCACCGCGCTCCAGTCCCAGTGCCCGGACGGCGAGCGTGATGCCGACGTCGCAGTTCGATACCGCGCGCACGTGGGGCAGCCCCGAGTAGGCGGAGCACGCCTGCTCGAAGCGCTCGGCGTGCGGCCCGAAGTTCGAGAGCCAGCCGCCTTCCCAGGTCCCGACCAGCTCCTGCGCGTACGCGTCGAGCGGTGGCA
>DASUQG010000181.1:0-3928 GCA_036280695.1 Thermoleophilaceae bacterium | reverse complement strand
GAAGCCCCGGATGATCTGCCGCCGTTAACTCTTCATAGGATTGCCGAGGCCGCGCCAAGGGCGCGGTCTCGTTCGTTGAGCCGCATCCCGCTATAGGCTCGAAGCAGGGGCGCAACGGATGCGGTCGGTAATCGAACTCCTAAGGCATGAGCGGCGGGCAAGGGTCTTCTTCGCCGCGCTTGCCCAGTCGGCGCTCGGCACCGGGGCCGCCTACGTCGCGCTGCTCCTCGTTGCGCTGGACCGCTTCGACTCGCCGTGGGCCATCGGGCTCGTGCTGCTGGCCGACGTCGTGCCGGCGATGTTGCTCGGTCCGCTGTTCGGCGCCTTCGCCGACCGCTGGTCTCGCCGCGGCTGCACCGTGCTCGCGGACATCCTGCGAGCCGTGGCGTTCCTCGGGCTCGTCGTCGTCGACGGCTTTGTGGGGACGTTCCTGCTCGCGCTTCTCGCGGGCGTGGGCACCGGCCTGTTCACCCCCGCCGCCCTGGCGGCATTGCCGAGCCTCGTGGAGGAGCGGCGGCTGCCCGCCGCCACATCGCTGTTCGGCGCGATCGCCGACTTCGGGTTCATCGCGGGGCCCGCCATTGCCGCGGCCGTACTGCTGGTGGGCGACCCCGAGACGATCCTCGGCGCAAACGCGGTCACGTTCGCGCTGTCCGCGCTTGCGCTGACCATGCTGCGCTTCGGCGAGGCTCCTCCGGCCGGCGAGCGCGAGGGCCCGCGCCCGTCACTGCTGCGCGAGACCCGAGACGGGCTCGTGGCGACCGCCGGCATGGCTGGCCTGCGGGTGATCCTGGTCGCATCGGGCGCGGCGCTTCTGTTCGGTGCGATCTTCAACGTCGGCCAGCCGCTCCTGGCTCGAGACGAGCTCGGGAGCAGCGACGCCGGCTTCGCCGTGCTCGTCACGGCCTACGGGTTCGGGTTCATCGCCGGGACGCTGCGCGGGTCACAGGGGGGAGACGTGAGCGCGCTGCGCAGGCGCTACCTGACGGGCGCGTTCCTGATGGCGCTCGGCTTCACGGCGAGCGGGCTCGCTCCCTCGGTCGCGGCCGCGGTCGTGACCTTCCTCGCAGCCGGCTACGGAAACGGCATGCTGCTGATCTACGAGCGGCTGCTGATCCAGGCGCTGGTGCCCGACGAGCTGAGCGGGCGGATCTTCGGCATCCGCGACGCCATCACTGCCTGGGCGTTCGCGCTCGGGTTCCTGGCCGGCCCGCTGCTGCTCGACGTGGTCGGCACGCGGGCAATGGTGACCATCGCCGGGGCGTGCGGCCTGCTCGTCTGGGTCATAACCGCCGTCGCGCTGAGGCGATCCGGACTGGCGGCTCACCCGTCGGTGACGCTAGCTCGCGGTGCTGGCGCTGATCTCGCGTGGCAGCGGCGCCCCGGCGAGCACGGCGCGGACGCCCTCTGACGTAGATACGACCACCCGGCGCTCGCTCACGACCTTCTTGACCGCGGCGACCATCTTCGGATCGAACTGCGTCCCCGAGTTGAGCTCGAGCTCGGCGAGCGCCTCCTCGGAGGGCATCGCCTCGCGGTAGACACGGTCGCTCGTCATCGCGTTGTAGGCGTCACAGCAGAAGACGATGCGCGCGGCGTAGGGGATCTCCTCGCCCTTGAGGCCGTCGGGATAACCGGTGCCGTCCCAGCGCTCGTGGCACGACCGCACGATCTCACCGACGCGTCCGAGCAGCCCGCCCACCCGGTCGAGCATGAACTGACCCTCGATCGTGTGGGTCTTCATCACCTCGAACTCGGTGGCCGTGAGCGCGGCCGGCTTGTTCAGGATCTCCTTCGGGATCGCGATCTTGCCGACGTCGTGCAGCATCGCGGCGAACTCGAGCTCCTGCCGGTCGTCGGGGGCCACGCCCAGCTCGTCGGCCACCTCGTTCACGAGGTCCACGACCGAGCGCGAATGCTGAGCCGTGTAGGTGTCCTCCGACTCGATCACGTCGGATAGGAGCATCACGGTGCCCCGGTAGGCCCGGTGCAGCTCGAGCGTCTTCGAGTACCGCTCGCGGCGGTCGTGCGAGAAGAGGTGCAGCAGCCAGACGACGGGTGCGATCGCGAGCAGGTACAGCGGCTGCTCGACGGCGGCCAGCGAAACCACGAAGGCGAGCGGCGTGAGGATCGCGTCGACCCTGGCCGTGCCAGCGAACCCGCGCAGGACCTCGGTCAGGGGCAGGCGGTCGAGCATGCGATTCCGGAGCAGCGTCCAGGTCACGTCGGTCAGAAAATGGGCCGCGAAGGCAGCGAGGTAGATGGCGAAGTGGGCGCTGTTCAGGTCACCCGGTGCCAGAGCGGCGAGAACGATGACGCCGCCGAGCGCCGCCCACGAGTCCGAGAACGTGTCGAGCCAGCGATGGCGGTGCCAGCTGTTGCGAGCGATGTCCGGAACGGCGGCCAGGACTCCGGCCGCGGCGAACAGCAGCGGCACGTACGGCAGCGGCGCGAGCAGGAGCAGCGGGATGAACGCCAGCTGCTCCGGCGAGGCGTAGTAGCCGCCGAACTCGAACCGGACCTGAAGGATGAGGGCGTACCCGAGGAGCAGGCCGAGCACGACTATCGGCGCGACGTCTCGCTCGTCCGGAACGAAGGCGGCGATGGCGACGGCCACCGCCAGATAGGCGCAGGCCGAAACGCCGGTCACGACGCGCTCGCGCTGGTCCATCTTGCGAGCACGCCTCTGCCGTGCCTCGCCGACGAGTCTCTCGGCTAGAAGCATCCCTCGGCATCGTCGGCGTTTATGCGCGCGAGTCGCATGCGTGCACCCGCAATGCATACCTTTGGCCCGGAAAGCTCCAGGGGGTGCGCAGCTTCTGCGCTGAAGTGGACGGAAATTGCAGGGAAGAAGGGCCGTGCACGCCCACTTGTAGCGGAGACCGGGTGCAAAGGTGAACGCGAACTGGTCGCCCTTGTCGCAGAGGCGTAGGGTCCGGCATAACCTTCCAAACCGCCAGGAGGCTTGCATGCACTCCCGCAGTCACGGCCTTCACTGTGTGCTGCCGCCGATGGTCCTCGAGAACATCGCGCGCAAGGGTGACGAGGCGCAGCGCGAATGGGCCACGCGCGCGCTGAGCCAGGACCACTCGATCCGTCTGGCGCGAGTGCAGAACTCGCTCGCCGGCGTGGCCACGTCGAGCCAGCGCGGCGACGCGCTGGTCGGTGTGGCGACCCCTCGTCCGGCGCGCGTGATCAGCGACGCCCACGGCACCGAGGACGTTCGGGGACCGATCGTGCGCCGGGAGGGCGATGCGCCGACGGGCGACACGGCCACCGACGAGGCCTACGACGGCCTCGGCGACACCTTCGAGTTCTGGCTCAGCGCCTACAGCCGCAACTCGATCGACGACGCCGGCATGCCGCTCCGCGGCGTGGTCCACTTCGGGGAGCAATACCCGAACGCATTCTGGGACGGCCAGCGCATGGTGTTCGGAGATGGCGACGGCGATGTGCTCGGGTTGATGACCGGCTCGCTCGACGTGATCGGCCACGAGCTCGGGCACGGGGTGACCGAGAAGGAGGCCGGCCTCGAGTACTTCGGCCAGTCGGGCGCGATGAACGAGTCGCTCTCCGACGTATGGGGGTCGATGGTCAAGCAGTACAAGAACCACCAGGACGCCGCCTCGGCGGACTGGCTGATCGGGTCAGAGGTGTGGACGCCGAACATCGCCGGCGACGCGCTGCGTTCGATGAAGGCGCCCGGCACCGCCTACGACGACCCGCTCGTCGGCAAGGATCCACAGCCCGACCACATGGACACCTACGTCGAGACCATCCAGGACAACGGCGGCGTGCACATCAACTCCGGCATCCCGAACCGCGCCTTCTACCTGGCCGCCACCGAGATCGGCGGCTTCGCGTGGGAGGTCAGCGGCCGCATCTGGTACGAGGCGCTGCGCGACCCGGCGCTGCGCCCCGACTCGGG
>DASUQG010000180.1:0-2724 GCA_036280695.1 Thermoleophilaceae bacterium | reverse complement strand
CGGCCGCGCCCATCGCCCGGCGGCGCGCCGGGTCGATCGCGAGGTCGCGCAGCGCGACCGCCATCGCAGTGGCGTCGCCGCGCGGGACGAGCACGCCGTCGGCGCCGTTGCGCACGACGTCGCGGTAGCCGGCGATGTCCGAGGCGACGACCGGGGTGCCCTCGGCGAACGCCTCGGTGAGGACCATCCCGAAGCTCTCGCCGCCCAGCGACGGCGCGCAGAGCAGGTCGGCCGCGCCCAGGAGCCGCCATTTCTCGGCGTCGTCCACCTGGCCCGCGATCTCGATGCCCTCCGGGTCCAGCAGGAGCGGCTCGACCTCCTCGGCCGTGGGACCGGCGACCGTCAGGCGTGCCGGCACGTCCACGGCGCGCAGCGCCTCGAAGGCACGCAGCAGCACGGGAAGTCCCTTGCGCTCCTCGGCGCGGCCGACGAACAGGAGCCGGAGCTCCTCGTTCGGGCGCAGGTGATCCGGACGCGCCGCCGACAGGTCCACGCCGTTCGGCACGATCCGGTACTGCCCGCCGTAGAAGCGCTGGGCGGTCCAGCGCGCCGCCTCGGAGACGGCGATGCGCGCGCTCAGCTTGGAGTACAGCCGCCGCACGCCGAAGAAGTTCGCAGCGAGCTTGTTCACGGCGGCGCTGGTCGAGTACGTGTGGAAGGTGCCCACCACGGGCGCCCGCGCCGCCTCGGCGGCGTACCAGGACACCACCGGCGCGTTCGGCTCGTGCACGTGCACCACGTCGTAGCGCCCGCTGCGCAGCTCGCGCCCCAGCACGCCGATCGTCTCGCCAAACGGGCCCGACAGGTTCGATACCGCGCCGTTCATCGGCAGCCCGAAGGTCCGTCCGACCGGGATCACGTAGTCGGGCAGCGGGCGCTGCTGCGGCGAGGCGCCGCGGTGCAGTACACGTGCCAGGCGGTCATCGGGGTCGTACGGCGCCATGAGCCGGACCTCGTGGCCCAGCCCTATGAGCTCTAGGGCCAGAGCTTCAACATGACGCCCGACTCCGCCTGGATACGTGTAGGAATAGGGCGAGACGAGCGCTACACGCACAGGGGCCATCCTATCGGCCACACTAGTCGTGTGACGGAGCCACGCAATTACGTCAAGTACACGTTCCTGAGGGTCGACCCCGCCTGGCGCCGGCGCTCGAGCGAGGAGCGCGCCATGGACAAGCGCGAGTTCGCGGCGGCTTGCAGGGATTTCGGCGAGGACCACTATCTCCGCGTCTACTCGATGGTGGGCACCCGCGGCGACTGCGACCTCATGGTCCGCGCCATCTCGCGCACGCTCGAGCCGATCCACGAGCTGCACGTGCTCCTCAATCAGAGCGGCCTGATGCGCTACTCGACGATTGCGCACTCCTTCCTTGCCATGACCAAGGAGTCGCCCTACTCGGACGAGCCGGACAAGCCGCTTGCCCCGCGCGAGGGGGCGGACTCGAAGTACCTGATCGTCTATCCGATGTGGAAGAAGCGGGAGTGGTACCGGCTCGACCCGGAGGAGCGCATGCGGATCATGCGTGACCACATCGAGGTGGCGCGGCGCTTCACCGGCATCGAGACGAATACCGCGTACTCGTTCGGTCTCGACGACCAGGAGTTCGTCGTGGCCTTCGACGCGGACGACCCGGCCGAGTTCCTCGACCTCGTGCACGAGCTGCGCGCGACCGAGTCGAGCGCCTACACGGAGTCGGAGACGCCCATCTTCACCTGCATCGGAAGCTCCATTGAGCGCGCCCTGGACGCCCTCGATGGCGAGGCGGTCAGGGCGCCGGCGTAGCGTCCTTCGCGGCTTCGAGCAGCTCCTCGAAGGAGCACAGCTTCACGCGCGGCCGCCCGTGCGGCTCGCCCGCCTCGCGTTCGGCGCGGTCCACCGCCTGCCAGCCCGCGTAGCTCACGGCCTCCGGCTGGCGCTGAGCGAGCAAGGCCTCCATTGAGTCGCGGTCGGGGTCGCTCGAAGCGGGCAGGTTGCCGGCGTCGAGGTCCTCGAGCAGCGTGTCCACGGTCTCCTGGGCGTCGCGCTTGTTGGTCCCGATGATCCCCGTGGGACCGCGCTTGATCCAGCCCACGGCATACTCGCCCGTCCGCTCGAGCACCCGGCCGCGGTCGTTCGGGATCACGCAGCGGCTCTCGTCGAAGGGAACCCCGGGGATCTGGGTGCCGCGATAGCCGATCGAGCGGAAGACGAGGCCGCAGTCGAGCTCCTCCGTCAGCTCGGTGGGCCGCGCCCGCACCGCCCCAGTGTCGTCCTCGACAAGCTCGTTGCGGACGATGCGGATGCCCTCGACGCGCTCCTCGCCGAGGATCTCGACCGGGGAGACCAGGAAGCGCAGCACGATCCGGCGGCGCTTGCCGAGCGGCTCGCGCGCGGCGTAGCCGCTGAGAATGTCCACGTTCTTCTTTGCGGTGGCGTGGGCGGCCTCGCTCTCGATGAAGGCCTTGGAGAGCGGGTCGAGCTCGGCGTCGCCGGGGTCCACGAACACGTCGGCATCGGTCATCTCGCCGAGCTCGAGCAGCTCCGGGTTCGTGAAGGCGGCCTGCGCGGGGCCGCGCCGGCCGAGCACCACGATCTCCGTGATGTTGGAGTCGGCGAGGACCTCGAGCGCGTGGTCGGCCACGTCTGTCTCGGCCAGCTCGTCCCGGGTGAGAGCAAGCATGCGCGCCACGTCGGCGGCCACGTTGCCGTTGCCCACCACCACCGCCCGCTCGGCCGAGAGGTCG
>DASUQG010000179.1:0-7202 GCA_036280695.1 Thermoleophilaceae bacterium | reverse complement strand
GACCACGCCGTACTGGCCCGAGCCGCCGGTCTGGCGGATGAACTTGCCCTCGACCTTCTCGACGGTGTTCTGGATCGTCTCGCGGTAGGCCACCTGCGGGCGGCCCACGGCGGCCTCGACCTTGAACTCGCGCTTGAGGCGATCGACGATCACCTCGAGGTGCAGCTCGCCCATGCCGGAGATCACGGTCTGGCCGGTCTCCTCGTCGGAGCGCACCTGGAAGGTGGGGTCCTCCTCGCCGAGGCGCTGGAGCGCCACGGACAGCTTCTCCTGGTCGACCTTGGTCTTCGGCTCGATCGACAGATGCACGACCGGGTCGGGGAAGACCATCGACTCGAGGATCACCGGGGCGTCCGGCGCCGACAGCGTGTCGCCCGTGGAGGTCTGCTTGAGGCCGACGCCGGCGGCGATGTCGCCCGCGTACACCTCCTCGACCTCCTCCCGGCTGTTCGCGTGCATCATCAGGATGCGCCCGACACGCTCGGTGCGGCCGGTGACCGAGTTGAGCACGCGCCCGCCGGCGCTGAGCTTGCCGCTGTACACGCGGAAGTAGGTGAGCTTGCCGACGTAGGGGTCGGCCATGACCTTGAAGGCCAGCGCCGCGAAGGGCTCGTCGTCGGAGGCCTCGCGCTTGATCGGCGCCTCGTCGGCGTCCATGCCCTCGATCGAGGGCACGTCGAGCGGACTCGGCAGGTAGTCGATCACCGCGTCGAGCAGCGGCTGTACGCCCTTGTTCTTGAAGGCGGAGCCGCACAGCACGGGGGTCATCGAGATGTCGAGCGTGGCCTTGCGGATGTCCTGGATCAGGCGATCGGGCTCGATCGGCCGCTCCTCCAGGTAGTCCTCCATGAGCTCCTCGTCGTACTCGGCCACGGCCTCGATCAGCTCGGTGCGGGCCTGGTGGGCGCGCTCGGCCATGTCCGCGGGGATGTCGGTGACCTCCCACTCCTGGCCGAGGTCGTCCTTGTAGACGATCGCCTTCATGTTCACGAGGTCGATCACGCCCGTGAAGTCGCCCTCCGCGCCGATCGGCAGCTGCACCGGCACCGGATGAGCGCCGAGGCGGTCGATCATGGTCTGGACCGAGCCCTCGAAGTTGGCGCCGATGCGGTCCATCTTGTTGATGAAGGCCATGCGCGGCACGCGGTACTTGTCGGCCTGGCGCCAGACGGTCTCGGACTGCGGCTCGACTCCGGCCACCGAGTCGAACACGGCGACCGCGCCGTCGAGCACTCGCAGGGAGCGCTCCACCTCGACGGTGAAGTCCACGTGGCCCGGGGTGTCGATGATGTTGATGCGGTGGTCGCGCCAGAAGGCGGTGGTCGCCGCTGACGTGATCGTGATGCCGCGCTCCTGCTCCTGCTCCATCCAGTCCATCACGGCAGCGCCCTCGTGAACCTCACCCATCTTGTGGGTGCGTCCCGTGTAGAAGAGGATGCGCTCAGTCGTCGTCGTCTTTCCGGCGTCGATGTGCGCCATGATTCCGATGTTGCGCGTCTTCTCGAGTGTGACCGTGCGTGCCATGACCTCTGTTTGTCAAATTCCGTTTCCGAGCAGAAAAAAGGCCCAGTCCGGGCCCGGTGCTGCGTGCAGTGCTTGCCCGGATGAGTTCTATGTCGTAGAGGACTCCATCGACGTGAGCTACCGCCCGCCCCCGCGTGCCTGAACGGGGCCGCGAGCGGCTGGGAACCGCCCGCAGAGCGACGAGTGATGGTAGCAGGCGTTTGGCGTTGCCAACCGGGCTTTCTCCGGTTGCAATCGCGGTGGCAGCGGCGGCCTTCGTGGCGGGTGTTTTGATGCTGCTGACCGAGGTCACGACGGTGATCTCGATCGACGTCGCGGTGGGTAGCTGCGACAGCATCTACGACACCAGCCCCGAGCTCGCCGACGACTGCGAGCAGAAGGGAATCGAGCGCTCCTCCGTGGCGCTGCTGTTGCTCGGGCTGCTCACGCTCGCTATGGGCGTGGGGGCGGCCTTCGGGAAGTCGCGGCCGGCCGCGGTGGCGCTGATCGTGATCGGCGTGGTGGTGCTCGGGATCACGCTGCTCGGCGATCTGCCGGCGAGCGACGAGACCGGGCTGATCGGTCGGCGCTACGCGGCGGCGGAGGCGGCCGCCGGGCCCGGGCTGTGGTTCGAGCTCGTGGGCGGAGCGCTCGCGGTGGTGGCGGGCCTCATACGGGTGCTGCGGCCGGACGACTAGCTCTGAAGGTCAGCGCCCGCGGCGCTTGCGGTCCTCGCGAAAACCCTCCTGGCGCTTCGCCTCCCGCTCCTTGCGCCGCGCGTTCGACTCCCTGGCCGCCTTTCCATGCAGCCCGACCGGTACACGGGGCTCTGCAATAGGGGAGAACCGCCGTTCTACCTCCTCGGAGCCGCAGTTCGGACACGCCGCGCTTGCCCCCACGCGGGTCAGCTCCTCAAACCGCGCCCCGCACTTCCGGCAATCGAACTCGTAGATCGGCACGATTGATCACTTTTGCATGACATGCATGCAAAACGTGGAGAGAGTGGCCGCGGGCCGCCCTCAGTGCTGCCGTTCTCGAAGCGCTACCAGCGGTAGTGCGCGAAGGCCTTGTTGGCCTGCGCCATGCGGAAGATGTCGTCCTTCCGCTTGTAGGCGCCGCCCTGCTGTGACTGAGCGTCGACTAGCTCGCCGGCCAGGCGCTCGGACATCGACTTCTCGCGGCGGGCGCGGGCGAACTCGATGAGCCAGCGCACGGCGAGCGTGCGGGCGCGGCGCTGGGGCACCTCGACGGGCACCTGGTAGGTGGCGCCGCCGACGCGGCGGGAGCGGACCTCGAGCACCGGGGTGAGCTGTTTGATCGACTCCTCGAGCGCCGGCACCGGGTCCTGGTTGGTGCGCTTGGCGAGGATGTCGAGGGCGTCGTAGACGATCTTCTCGGCGGTGGACTTCTTGCCGTCCACCATCACCTTGTTGATCACCTGCTGGACGAGCTTGGATCCGTACATCGGGTCGGGCTCAACCGGGCGGACACCTGCTGCTGCGCGGCGCGGCATCCCTACCTGGCCTTGGCGCCGTACTGCGAGCGGGCCTTCTTGCGGTCGGATACGCCGGCCGCGTCGAGAGTCCCGCGGACCACCTTGTAGCGCACGCCCGGCAGGTCCTTCACGCGGCCACCGCGCACGAGCACCACCGAGTGCTCCTGAAGGTTGTGGCCCTCGCCCGGGATGTAGGAGGTGACCTCCATCCCGTTGGTGAGCCTTACGCGTGCGACCTTGCGCAGAGCCGAGTTCGGCTTCTTCGGAGTGGTCGTATACACGCGCGTGCAGACTCCGCGTCGCTGAGGGGCCGCGATGCGCTTCTTGCGACCCTGACCGGACTTCAGGCCAGGGGTCGACACCTTCTTCTTGGGCTTCGTGCGGCCCTTGCGTACGAGCTGGTTGATGCTGGGCATGCGGCGCGTGATGGTAGCAGCGGCGCTGCCGTAGGCTGCGGCGCATGCCGAGCGATAAGACGAACGGAAGCGGCTCCCCGCAGCTCGACCATCACCGCGGCGGGTCGGGCGAGCCGCTGGTGCTGATCCACGGGACCGGGCACACGTGGCGGGGCTGGAAGCCCATGCTGCCGGAGCTCGAACGCCGCTTCGACGTCCTCGCCGTGGACCTGCCCGGCCACGGCTACTCGGAGCCGCTCCCGCCCGGCACGCAGTGCACGCCCGAGGCGCTCGCGGACGCGGTGGAACGCGAGATGCTCGGCGCCGGCTTCGACAGCGCCCACCTCGCCGGCAACTCGCTCGGCGGCTGGATCGCTCTGGAGCTCGCTCGCCGCGGTCGCGCCCGCACGGTCACCGCGATCTCGCCGGCCGGTTTGCAACACGCGCGCGAGAAGGATTGGGGGGTCGCGATCCTGCGCACGATGCGCTGGCTTGCCGAGAACCTGCAGACGCCCGAGGCGGCTTTCCGCAACCCGGTCGCTCGCACACTGCTCGCGGGACCCGCCACGGCGCGGTCGTGGCGATACGACCCGGAGCTCCTCATCGAGGCCACCGAGCTGTACGCGAGCTGCCCAGGCCTCCCTGCGACGCTCCCGCACACCTTCCACGGCCAGCCGCGCGGCCTCACCACGCTCGACGTGCCGGTGCTGATCCTGTGGGGCACGCTCGACGTGATCCTGCTGCCGCGCCAGGGACGCCGCTTCGAGCGCCTGATTCCGGGCGCCGAGCTCCGCTACGTCCGCGGCGCCGGGCACACGCCGATGACCGACGTGCCCGAGCTGCTCGCGGATGCGATCACGGAGTTCGCGCTGGAGCGCCGCGATCAGCCGGCTCCGGTGGCCGCCGGCTCGTAGGTCAGGATCTCGACGCCGTCGCCGACCGTCCTCGAGTCGGTGAGCCGCAGTGGCCGCTTGTCGCTCGTCTCGCCGAACAGGCGCTTGCCCGCCCCGAGCACCACGGGGAAGACCATCAGGCGCAGCTCGTCGACAAGGCCGTGCTCGAGCAGCGCCTGCACCAGCTGGGCGCTGCCGTGGACCACGATCTCGCCGTCCTGCTGCTCGCGCAGCTTCGAGACCTCCTCGGCCACGTCGCCGTCGAGCACCGTCGAGTTGGTCCAGTCGGGGTCCCTGAGGGTCGAGGACACCACGTACTTCGGCATGCTGTTGAACTTGTCGGCAAACTCGCCCTCGCGGGACGGCCACGCCGCCGCGAATCCCTCGTAGGTCCTGCGCCCGAGCAGCAGGGCGTCGGCGTTCAGGGCCTCGTCGAGCTTGAACCTGTCGCCCTCCTCGCCGCGCTCGATCTCGAAGCTCCAGCCCCCGTACTTGAAGTCCTCGGATCCTCCCGGGTCCTCGATGACGCCGTCGAGCGAGACGAACTCGGTCACCACGATCCTTGCCATGACGTTCTCTCCTTTGTCGTTCGATTGCACCGTCTAGCAGTGCGTCGAACGAGGAGGAGC
Source organism: Thermoleophilaceae bacterium (assembly GCA_036280695.1). Taxonomy (GTDB): domain Bacteria; phylum Actinomycetota; class Thermoleophilia; order Solirubrobacterales; family Thermoleophilaceae; genus JACVRW01. The sequence goes on along the minus strand of DASUQG010000179.1, from coordinate 2,287 downwards.
GTTTTCGACAGCTAGGCGGTGGCGCGCGCGGCGCGCAGCGGTGCCGGCGTGAGCGCGGCCGCCACGATCACGAGCACGAAGGCGAAGCTCTGGACGACGATCCCGATGGGGTCGCCCGGCATCGGGTCGCCGAAGACGAGGATGCCGCCGCTGATGGCGGTGACGTTGGCCGCAGCGCTGGTGAGCGTGATGACCGGCACGGCCTCGCCCTTCTGGAGCCCGCGCGCGGAGGCGTAGAACGCGATCACCGAGGCCGCGATGCAGGTGACGAGCCACGGCATGAGCATCCCGATGGTGCCGCCCGTGCCGATCGACGTGGTGAGCGCCTTGATGGCGACGTCGGAGACTCCGAAGAGAATGCCGGCCGCGGTGCCGAGCATCACGCCGTGGTGCTCGTGCGAGTCGAGCTTCTTCGACAGCACGAGGAAGGTGCCGAGCGCCAGCAGCGCCGACTCGAAGGCCACCATGCCGAGGACCGAGTAGCTCGAGTGCCCGGCGTGGGAAGGCAGCGTCACTGCCAGCAGCACCAACCCGAGGGCGGTGAGGCCGACGCCGGCCCACTGCCGGGTGCCGACCGAGCAGCCGAAGTAGCGCTCCGCCAGTACGGTGAGGAACACCAGGCCGCCGGCGATCACCGCCTGGACGATCGAGAGCGGCGCGAGGGCGAGGGCCGCGACGTGGAAGACCCACGCGACGAGGGCGACGAGCATGCCGAGCGCGAACCACTTGGAGCGGAACAGCCCCACGGCGCTGGCCACCGGGTGCCTCAGGCTTACGTCAGGCGCCGCACATGCGCCACGATGCTTGAGCAGGAAGCCCACGTTCGTGGCGAAGGCGCAAAAGAGTGCGAGAAGAATTCCGAGTTGAAGCACAGGCGTGGATTCAGAGAAAAGTCTGGGACCTCGAGAAGCGGTGTTCTCCCCCCACCGCTAGTTCGAGCTATCGGCTGACAGGCCTCCCGGCTTAATCGGCCTTTTGGCCAAAGCCGCGAGTGCGTCAACCTATTGGCTTCCTCAGTGACCGAATAACGAAACCTTGGAACCGAATTCGCAACAGCGCCCGATCCTGTTCGTGGACGTCGACGGGGTCATCAGCCTCTTCGGCTTCAGCCCCGGTGAGGGCCAGCTTCCCGGTCCCCTGCACTGGATCGATGGAGTGGCGCACTGCATCCCCGACGACGTCGGAGCAAGGCTCGTGACCCTAGCTGATCGCTTCGAGCTGGTCTGGGCCACGGGGTGGGAGGAACGTGCGAATGAGCACTTGCCCTTCATCCTCCAGCTGCCCTTCCGGGAGTTGCCGGCGCTCACCTTCGCCGGCCGCGCGGTGTTCGGCTCGGCCCACTGGAAGGTCGACGCGATCAACGAGTACGCGGGCCACCGCCCGGCCGCGTGGCTCGACGACAACATCGACGACACCTGCGTCGCCTGGGCCGAGGGCCGCGACGCCCCGACGCTGATCGTCGAGACGAGCCCGTCCGTCGGCCTCACAGACGAGCACGTGTCCGAGCTGCTGGCCTGGGCCGACGAGCTCGAGGGCTGGATCCGCTAGCTAGCGGACGACGGTGATCAGTTTCCCGCTGTCCCCGACCGATCTCCCTCAGTGCGGTAGTTCGCCCCGGGCGCGCCGAAGCGCGCCCGGGGCTGAGCACTAGTTGTCCGAGGAGGAGCCGTCGCCGTCGCCCGGCGCCGGCAGGTCGGCCAGGTCGCCGAACGCGCCCTCGCCGTCGTCTCCGTTGCCGAAGCCGAAGCCCTCGATCTCACCGGTCTCGGTGAGGCCGAGCAGCTCGGACTCCTCGAGCATCGTGAGCTCCTCCGGCGTGTGGCGCCGGATCGGCTCCGTGGGCTCGATCTCGAGCCGGCGGTAGCGGCGAAGGCCCGTGGCCGCCGGGATCAGCTTCCCGATGATCACGTTCTCCTTCAGGCCGAGCAGCCGGTCGGTCTTGCCCTCGAGGGCGGCGTCGGTGAGCACCTTCGTGGTCTCCTGGAAGGAGGCCGCCGACAGGAAGGAGTCGGTCGCGAGCGAGGCCTTCGTGATGCCGAGGATGATCTCCTCGTACTCGGCCTGCTCCGACTTCGCCTTCTTGAGGTCGGCGTTCACCTGGAGCAGCTCGTTGCGATCGACGAACTGGCCCGGCAGGTAGGTCGTATCGCCCTTCTGGTCGATACGGACCTTCTTCATCATCTGCCGGACGATGACCTCGATGTGCTTGTCGTTGATGTCGACGCCCTGCGACTTGTAGACCTTCTGCACCTCCTTGACGAGGTACACCTCGGTCGCGGTCCGCCGC